>CAZPNH010000181.1:0-5151 GCA_964587635.1 uncultured Bordetella sp. | reverse complement strand
AAGGACCGCGCCGAACTGCAGACCTTCCTCTCCCGCGCGGTCGGCGAAGCAGGCGTGCAGAAAGCGCTGATCCTGGGCGGCGACGAGCCAGAAGCCATCGGACCCTATGCCGACGGCGCGGCCCTCCTGAAAGAGGATTTTCTGACCGGCTGCGGATTGCGCGAGATCGGATTGCCGGGCTACCCGGAGGGCCATCCGCGCATCCCGGGAGCGGCGCTCGAGCGCGCGTTCGCCGAGAAGCTGCTGCTCGCCGCGGCGCACGGCATGGGCGCCTATGTCGTCACGCAGTTTTCCTTCTCGCCGGCGCGCGTCGTCGACTACTGCGCCAGGATGGCGCGCAGCGCGCCGGGAATTCCCATCTACGTGGGCCTGGCCGGCCCGACCAATCCCGTGGCCTTGCTTCGCTTCGCGCAGCGCTGCGGCGTGAGCGCCTCGCTGCGCGCGCTGCGCACACAGGGCATGGACGCGGTGCGCCTCGTCACCCATACCGATCCGGCCGACCAGCTCGCCGCCCTCGCCCACTACTGCGCGGTGCACGACGACTGCAACGTGGTCGGCGTCCATCTGTTCACCTTCGGCGGCGTCGCTGCCGCCGCCGCGTGGATGAACCGCTACATCGCCCTGCAGGGAAGCCCGGCCTAGCGTCGCAACGGCGGTATCGCGGACCGCGGCCTCTATAATTGCCGCCGCCCATGGCCTCGCCCCTGACGTCGTCCCTGCGTTTCGCGCCCGCGCAGGTGCGCGTGGAACGCCGCAATGACGGCACGACCCTCCTGCGTTCGCCGCAGGCGCTCAAGCCCCATGCGCGGGCGGTGGGCGACTGGCTGCTGCACTGGTACGACCACGCGCCCGACCGGACTTTCATCGCGGAGCGCAAGGGCGACGGCTGGCGGCGCATGTCCTACCGCGACACGCTGTCCGATGCGCGGCGCATCGGACAGGCGCTGCTCAACCTGGGACTGGATGCGGCCAGGCCCGTCGCCATCCTCTCGGACAACAGTGTGGACCACGCGCTGCTCGCACTGGGCGCGATGCATGTCGGCATTCCGGTCGCGCCGATATCGCCCGCCTATTCGCTGATGTCGAAGGACTTCGCCAAGCTGAAGTATATCTTCGAGCTGCTCAAACCGGGCCTGGTGTTCGCCGCGGACCCCGAGAAGTTCGCGCCGGCGCTGGCGGCCGTGGGCGCCCAATCGACGCCGGTGGCGAAACTCCTCGAAGCCAACCCGGGCTCCAACCTGGAAGTAGCGTTCTCGCGCCTCACGCCCGACACGGTGGCGAAAATCCTGTTCACGTCGGGCTCGACGGGCACGCCCAAGGGCGTGATCAACACCCACCGCATGCTCTGCGCCAACCAGCAGATGCTGGCGCAGGTCTGGCCCTTCCTCGAAGACAAGCCGCCGGTCATCGTCGACTGGCTGCCCTGGAACCATACCTTCGGCGGCAATTTCTGCTTCAACCTGATGCTGCGCAACGGCGGCACGCTGTACGTGGACGGCGGCAAGCCCGCGCCGGGCCTGGCCGAAATCACGGCAAGGAACCTCAGGGAAATTTCGCCGACCATGTACTTCAACGTGCCGCGCGGCTTCGACCTGCTGATGCCGATGCTCGAGCAGGACGCGGATCTGCGGCGCAATTTCTTCCGCGACCTCGACATGGTGTTCTACGCCGGCGCCGCGCTGCCGCAGAACCTGTGGGAACGGCTGGAGAAGCTGGCGCTCGCCGAAAAGGGCGGCGCGCTGGCGATGATCTCCTCCTGGGGTTCGACCGAGACCGCGCCCTCCGCCGCCGCGGTGCATTACCCGATCGAACGCGCCGGCGTCATCGGGCTGCCCAACCCGGGCTGCGAGCTGAAGCTGGTGCCCGCCGCCGGCAAGCTGGAGGTGCGCGTCAAGGGCCCCAACGTCACGCCCGGCTACTACCGCCGCGACGATCTCACCCGGGACGCGTTCGACGAAGAAGGCTATTACCGCATCGGCGATGCGATGAAGTTCGCTGATCCCGCGGCGCCGGAACAAGGTCTGGTGTTCGACGGCCGGGTCGCCGAAGACTTCAAGCTCACCACGGGCACCTGGGTGCACGTCGGCGCGGTGCGCGTCAAGCTGATCGCCGCGGGCAACCCGATTATTCAGGATGCCGTGATCACCGGCCACGACCGGAACGAAATTGGCGCCCTGGTGTTCCTGAATCCTGGAACAGTAAAAGATCTTTCGAAAGAAAAAATAAAAGAAACGCTTTCAAAGGCACTTGCGCTTCTCACCGCGGAAGGGGGAAGCTCGACCCATCCCGCCCGCCTGCTGGTCATGACCGAGCCGCCGCAGATCGACGGCAACGAGATCACCGACAAGGGTTACATCAACCAGCGCGCTGTGCTCGAACGCCGCGCCGCGCTGGTGGAAACGCTCTATTCGAGCAACGGCGATGTGATCATTTCCGGCAGTTGACCCGCGCGGATCCCAGGATGCGCGAAGCGCACCTCATGGCGCATCGCTCAGGGCCAGCAGCGCGAAGGAGGCAAGCCAGTGCTCCCCAACATAGTCGCCGCCCGTTGCCCGGGGTAATCCGGCGGCAAGGTGGCGCTCGGCCGCGGCCGTGCATGCCAGCGCGAATTCATCCGGACCGTCCGCGGTCAGCGCTGCCGCGATGCGCCGCAGAGCCCAGGCGCGCGAAAGCGACAGCCCATCGAGGTGGCAGAACTGCGCATCGGCGCGGTCAGACACGACTGGCGGCACCGCCAGCGCGCCCGGGCCCGCGGGGAGGAAAGCAGCGAGCCAACTGCGGAATTCGCGTTGCGGCAGCACTTCGCTCATCAGTTGCGCCTCGGTGAGCGCAGGGGAAAGAAAGTCGGCCTGCGACGGCTCGTAAGCGAGCGGCGCATCGCGATCGGCCAGGTACCATTTTCGCGCGGCAGCGTCGATCGCCGCGGCGAGCTTCGCATCACCCGCCGCGCGCGCGTAGTCGAGCGCAAGGATGCAGGCGAATGCCGAGTTTCCGTGCATGCCGGCCCGCAACGGATACGCGGCAATTGCTACGAACTCCCGCATCCTGCTCCCGATGCTGGTGGCCAGAGGCGCCAAAGCCCTGCCCCACCGGCGGCCATTAGGGTGGTCGTCGGCAGCCCGCAGCGCTTCGGCCTGCAGCTTCAGCAGCCACGCCCAGCCGTATGGCCGCTCGAAGGTGCGGCCGCCCGGTGCGTCGAAGTAGGCCTGTTCGGCGGCAAGCGGCACCGGCGCCAGGTGCGAATCGAGAACGGAGGCGGCCTCCGTCGCCGATGGCAGATCCGGATGCACGCGCAGCAGACGGACCAGCAGCCAGTGCATGTGCACCGCCGAATGCCAGTCGTAGCTGCCGTAGAACGCTGGATGGACTGCGCGGGGACTCAGGTCGCCCGGCGGCGCGGTGAGCAGGTGGTCGACCTTGCGCGGATATTCGCGCGTCACATTGGCGAGGGCCACCTCCGCGAAGCGCGCGGCCAGTGCGATATCGATCATGAACCGGCGCCGACGAACTTCGGCGCGATTTTGCGCAGTTTCTCCGGATCGATGCGGCCGCTCCTCTGGATGTAGCTCCAGGCGAAGTCGCGTGGCGCAAGCTGCATGTGCTGGGGGAAGCGTTCGTACCAGTCGGCGCTCGCATCCGCCGCCGCCACCAGTTTCTCGACGATCGGGCGCCGCAGCGCCTCGAAAGCCGCAAGCGCCTGCGGGATTTCGCCCTCGAATTCGGCAAGACATTTTGCGAGGGCGATCGCGTCCTCCATGGCGAGCCGCGTGCCCGAACCGATGGAAAAATGCGCGGTGCGCTGCGCGTCGCCGATCAGCACCCTGTTTCCCGACACCCAGCGTTGATTGCGCACCTTGGGAAAATTGCGCCAGATGGACTTGTTGGACACGAGCTTGTGTCCCTGCAACGTGTCGGCGAATACCTTCTCGCAGTAGGCGAGCGTCGCGGCCTCGTCCATCCGCTCGAAGCCGGCGCGCGCCCAGGTCGCGGCGTCGCACTCGAACACGAAGGTGCTCATCGAGGATGAATGCCGGTAGTGATGCGCGTTGAAAAAACCGGCCTCGTCCTGCACGAAGGTCTGCGTGAGCGTGTCGAATACCCTGGTGGTGCCGAACCAGGCAAACTTGTTCGTCAGCGGATTGACCGTCGTGCCGAAATCGGACGTTCCGCGCACGTAGGAATTCGCCCCGTCCGCGGCGACGACCAGCCCGTATTCCTTCAGCTCGGCTTCCGAATGAATCCTCTTTTCATATTCCACCGCGAGCCCGGCGGCCTCCAGCTGGCTGCGCAGGCGCTGCAGGAAATCGAGCCGGCCGATGGCCGAAAAGCCGATGCCGTCGATCACCACCGGCGTGCCGCGGTGCACGACCGTGATGTCCGTCCAGGCTTCCATCGCCGGGGTGATGCGCTCGTAGGTCCGCGGATCGTCCGCGCGCAGGAATTCCAGCGCCCGCTCCGAGAACACCACGCCGAAACCGAAGGTGGAATCGCGCGGATTCTGCTCGACGATGCGCACTTGCCAGCCCGGCAGCTGGCGCTTCACCAGGTAGCCGAGATAGAGGCCGGCCGGCCCGGCGCCGGCGATGAGCATTTTCTTGGGCGTCATTCGGCGCATCTATTCCGTAAAAAGCTCCATGATCATCTCGCGCAGCCAGCGGTTGCCCGGATCGCGCTCGAAGCGCTCGTGCCAGTGCGCCGCCACGTCGGCGGGCGGGATCGGCACCGGCGGCGGCAGGAATTTGAAGCGGCCCTGGCGCTCGTAGACGCGCGCGACCTTCGACGGCAGGATCAGGATCAGGTCGCTGCGCTCGAGCACCATCGGCACCACGGTGAAATGCGGCACGCGCAGCGTGATTTTGCGCGCGAGGCCGGCGCGCTCGAGGGCTTCCTCGATGACGCGGTGCCCGCCCTTGTAGGACACGAGCACGTGCGATGCTTCCAGGAACGCTTTCTTGCTGAGCCGCGCGCCCGCCGCCGGATGGCCGGCGCGCATCAGGCAGACATAGGGATCGCGGAACAGCGGCTGGCGCCGCACCGGCAGCCCGAGTCCCGGCAGGAAACCGACTGCCAGATCGAGCGTGCCCGCGGCGAGGGCGTCGCCGATGTCTTCCACTTCCAGCGCGACCGCCTCCAGCCGCACGCCCGGCGCGA
>CAZPNH010000180.1:0-5166 GCA_964587635.1 uncultured Bordetella sp. | reverse complement strand
TAGCCGAAGAAGATGCCGACCGTCGCGGAGAAGAGGAACCCGCCGAGGATGGCGGTAAGCGATATCGGCGTTGGCCAGCCGGCGATCGCCGAGATCAGCTTCGATACGACGATCCCGAAGACGATGCCGACGATTCCGCCGATCACGCTGAGGGTGACGGCCTCGGCCAGGAACTGGAGCAGCACGTGCATCCGGTGCGCGCCGATGGCCATGCGCAGGCCGATTTCACGCGTGCGTTCGGTCACGGAAACCAGGAGGATATTCATGATGCCGATGCCGCCGACCAGCAGGGAAATCGAGGCCACGGCCGCCAGCAGGAGCGCCATGATGCGGCTGCTGCTTTCCGCCGTGTCCGCGATCTGGCTCAGGTTGCGCACCGCGAAATCGGGGATATCCCCGGGCTTGATTCGATGTCTGCGCGTCAGCGTGTCCGTGACCTGCTGCAACGCGGCCTGTATGAGATCGGAGCCCGCCGCCTGCACGTAGATCTGATTCACGAAACCGGTGAGGCGGGGCGGAACGCCGTAAGGATCCGGCGCGGGAAGGTAGGCCCAGTTGACCGCCTGCGTCTGTGTCGGCGTGGCCACGCCGAGCACCTTGCGCTGCGCCGTCGTAAACGGGACCATCACCAGGTCGTCCTGGTCCTGGCCGTAGCTCGTCTGGCCCTTCCCGGTCAACACGCCGATGACGCGCATGGGCACGCTCTTCACCAGAATGGTGGCGCCGAGCGGGTTCTCCGTCCCGGTGAAGAGCTGCTTGTACACCGTCTGCCCGATGAGGACGACGAGCGCGCCATCACTGTCGTCCTGCTCGGTTATCGCGCTTCCGGCGGCGATCTGCCAGTTCGTGATCGGCGGATAGTTGGGCGAAACGCCCTGGATGTTGGTCGCCCAGTTTTCATTGCCGTATTGCACCTGTCCCGCCTGCCGGATGAGGAAACTGACCTGGCTCACGGCGGCGTCCTCGCGGCGTATGGCCTGCGTGTCGCTCACGGTCAGCGTGCTCGCGCTCCCCGATCCCGCGCGCAGGCCGCCGGAGGTCGTGGCTCCGGGGACGACCACCAGCAGATTCGTTCCCAGGCTTTCGATTTGCTTGCGCACGGCTTCGTTGGCGCCCTGTCCGACCGCCACCATGACAATGAGCGCGGCTACCCCTATGAATATGCCGAGCATGGTCAGGGCGGAGCGCATCCGGTTGCGCCACAGGGCCTGCACCGCCACCATGAGGATCATGACGGCGAACGCCATGGACGGCGTTTCGGGGTTCACGGAAGGCAGTCCCGGTTGCGCCCCCGGCGGGACCTTGTCCGGTCCGCCTGAATCAACGGGCGGCGGTTTGCCCGCCGCATTCGCGTCTTTGGTCCTCTCGTCGGTCAGGATGAGCCCGTCGCGCATGGTGATGACGCGATCGGTGTAGGCGGCGATGTCGGGCTCGTGAGTGACGATCACCACGGTGACGCCCTGTTTCCGATTCAGCGAGACCAGGGTGTCCATGATCTCGTGCGAAGTCTTGGTGTCGAGATTGCCGGTCGGCTCGTCGGCAAGCAGCAGTCCCGGTGAATTGATCAGCGCGCGCGCGATGGCGACGCGCTGCTGCTGTCCTCCGGAAAGTTGCGCCGGGGTATTTTCCTCGCGTTCGCCCAGGCCGATGAAGGCAAGCGCCTTGCGCGCCCGGTCCATGCGGTCGCTGCCCGAGGTGGGATTCCACGATGCGTAAAACAACGGAAGGGCCACATTTTCCATCGCGCTGGTGCGCGGCAGGAGATTGAAAGTCTGAAACACGAAGCCCAATCGCTCGCTGCGAATGCGCGCCAGTTCGGGCTCCGCGAGCCGGGCCACGTCCACGCCATCCAGGATGTAGCGTCCGCTGCTCGGCTGGTCGAGGCAGCCGAGCACGGACATGAGCGTCGATTTGCCCGACCCGGAAGACCCCATGATGGCGACCAGCTCCCCGCGCTCGACTTTCAGGGAGACGCCGCGCAGGGCGCGCACCTCCACGTCGCCGACCCGGTAGACCCGGGTCACGTCAATGACTTCAATGATGGGCGCTGGCACGGTGCGGACTGCGCGCTACAGCTTGGGCGGAGGCGTCGATTTCTTGGCCGACGCCGTGGCATCCTGCTCCGATACGATGACCAGATCGCCGGCATTGAGCTGGCCGCCGGTAATTTCCGTCCAGTTGTCGTCATCGATTCCGACCGCCACGGCAGCCTGCTCGGGCTTGCCGTTGCGCAGTACCCAGACGTGGTTCGGCAGGGTGCTGGCGCCCGATGCCGTCTTGCCGGCGGCAGGTCCCGATAGCCCCGCCGGCATGCCTCGCGGCACGTAGCGAAGGGACTGGTTGGGCACCCGCAGGACGCCGGCGCGGGCGTCGGTAATGATCCGCGTCGTCGCCGTCATGCCCGGCTTGAGCAACAGCAGGTCGTTGCCGACGCTCACCACGACGTCGTAAGTGACGACGTTCTGCACGGTCTGCGGCGACTGGCGCACCTGGGTCACGGCGGCCTGGAACACCTGGCTGGGATACGCTTCCACCGTGAAGCTGGCTTTTTGCGCGACCTTCAATCCTCCGATGTCGCTTTCGCTGATGTTGGTGTCCACCTCCATTTTTGTCAGATCGGTGGCGATCAGGAACAGGGTCGGCGTCTGGAAGCTCGCCGCCACGGTTTGCCCCATGGTGACGTTGCGCGAAACGACGGTGCCGTCAACGGGTGACTTGATTTCCGTGTAATCGAGATTTACCTGACCCGCGGCCAGTTCCCCGGTACGCTGCTTGATGGTCGCATTGTCGAGTTCGATCTGCGCCTGCGCTTGGCCCAGGGCGCTCTTGGTTGCGTCCCAAATCTCCTGCGACACGATCCCTCGCTTGAGAAGGTCGGAATCCCGCGCGAAGGCGGCCTTGGCGTAAACGAGGCTGGCATCGTCCTTGGCCAGCTGCGCTTTTGCCACATCCAGATTGGCCTTTTGCTGATCTACCAGCGCTTGATAGGGCCGCGGGTCTATCTTGGCGCAAACCTGGCCGCGCTTGACCGTGGTGTTGTAGTCGCAGAACAATTCCTGAATCACGCCGGAAACGTAGCTCCCGACCAGAACCGTCAGCACGGGATTGACCGTTCCGGTCGCGGTGACAGTGCGCGTCACGTCGCCGCGCGCTATCGGCGAGGTGACGTAATGGACGTCCTTTCCGCTACTTATGCTCCACCAGGCACCGCCGGCAACGATGAGTACCATCGCCGCGGCTGCGCCGCCCATCCAGATCCGCCGAGGGGTAGTCCAGGCATGCCGCGACGCGGGAGGCGCCGCATCTTTCGGCACCACTACCGCGTTCGCTGCCTGGCTTGCTTCCGCCAGGTCGGTCATGCAGCCCGGTCACCGAATCGCGGTGCCGATTTCAGATGGGATTCGCGGTTGTGTTTCCCGGGACGATTTACCAGCACGCATAGAGCATGTGCCTGAATGCGGCGTCCGTATGTGCGTGAGCGCACATTGCCGCCGCAGCGCCCCGGGAGGCCAATCCTCCACGGGCAGGCGCTCGGCGGCGGTTGGCGCTGAACTGCGCTAGCGGGCCGGCACGACCACGACGGTGCCGCCCGTATCGCCGGTATTGCCGGTAGCGCCGGTGCTTCCGGTGGCGCCCCGATATCCGGTGGCGCCGGTGTCGCCGGTGGCGCCTTGCGGCCCGGCCGGACCCTGGGAACCTTCAACGCATCCTGCCAGCGCGATGAAAGCGATTGCCGCAACAAACAGTTTCGAGCATTTCATGATGATTTCCTTTTGGTTAGTTGTTGAGAAGCAGTTGCGAAATGATGCCGGTGGCGATCGCGACCAGAACGAAGTCGCTGCCGGATTGAACCCAGTGGTAGCCGCGCGGCGGGGCGCTCAGGTGGTGGCCGCGCCAGTCGCTGACGACGTCCTGCTTGCGGTGTTCCGCCGCCGGCAGGCGATCGCCCTTGTGGTAGGCGTGATTCGGTCCTGCGCCGCGCTGTTCCTGTTCGTTGCGGCCGCGGTCGTCGCGCTCGCCGTTGTTCTGGGCAAAGGCCAATCCGCCCGTGGTCAGAGACGCCGCCAGGAAGGCAGCGACGATAGCTTTGCTTTTCATGTTGGACTCCATTGGGATATGGCCGGATTTTCGCCCTTCACCGGCGGCAGGTCGGTGCGGTGGCGCACGCCGGTCAATGTGTTTTCGCGCACAGACGGGTAAGGCGCCGCGACCGACCATGCCTCATGCGCGGGCCTCTCGCGATATTCCTGTTGGTCGGTTTTCTCGCGCCCGCCGTCGGCGGCTGCGGCGAAACGGCAATGCTGCCGGAGAGCGCCGGCACCGGCGCGACGCCTGCCTTGCCGCCGCCGCACCAGACGCTCATTCCGACGGTTCACATCGCTCCAGCCAAGGGCTGGCCGGACGGCGCGACGCCGCGGGCGGCGGCCGGGCTGGCGGTGAACGCGTATGCAGCAGGCCTCGATCATCCCCGCTGGATCTACGTCCTGCCCAACGGCGACGTGCTGGTCGCGGAAACCAATGCGCCGCCCAAGCCGGAAGACGGCAGGGGCATCAAGGGCTGGATCATGGGGCTGGTTATGAAGCGCGCCGGCGCGGGGACTCCCAGCGCCAACCGCATTTCCCTGCTGCGCGACGCGGACGGGGATGGCATCGCGGAGACGCGCACCGTCTTCCTGGCCGGCTTGAATTCGCCTTTCGGCATGGCGCTCATCGGCAACGACCTGTATGTGGCCAACAGCGATTCGATCGTGCGCTTCCCCTACAAAGAGGGCGATACGCGGATCAGCTTGCCCGGCGTGAAAATCGCCGACCTGCCCGCGGGCGCGATCAACCATCACTGGACGAAGAACATCATCGCCAGCCGCGACGGTTCGCGCCTCTACGCGACGGTTGGCTCGAACAGCAATGCGGCCGAAAATGGCATGCGGAACGAGGTCAATCGCGCGGCCATACTGGAGATCGATCCCGCGAGCGGCGGCACGCGCCTGTTCGCCTCGGGCCTGCGCAATCCGAACGGGCTCGACTGGCAGCCGCAAAGCGGCGCGCTCTGGACCGCGGTCAACGAGCGCGACGAACTCGGCAGCGACCTGGTTCCGGACTACATGACCTCAGTACGGGACGGCGCCTTCTACGGCTGGCCCTACAGCTATTACGGCCAGCACGTCG
>CAZPNH010000179.1:0-5168 GCA_964587635.1 uncultured Bordetella sp. | reverse complement strand
CGTCATGCGGATACACGCTGCCGTCGACCAGCGTCAGGCGGAACGGCGCCGATTTGCCCTTCGGCTCGGCCGGGTGGAGCTTGAGCTGCTTCTGCAGTTCGACCAGCTTCTGCTCGCTGATGGTGAAGTTGACGTACATCGGATCGACGGAATAGAGCGTCGTGAGCAGCGTGGTGGACGCGTTGACGAGGCCGCCCGGCTTGATGAGCGCCTTGCTGATCACGCCGTCGCGCGATGCGCGGATGGCGGTGTAGTCGAGATTCAGTACGGCGGTGGCGACCTGCGCCTGCGCGGCCTCCTCGCTCGCGGCGTCGGCCGCCTCCTTCGCGGTGGCGGCATCTAGATCCTGCTGGCTGATCGCCTGGTCCGCGACCAGCGGCCGCACGCGCTCGAGCACCTGCTTCGAGTTGAGGTGATTCGCCCTGGCCTGCGCCAGCCCCGCTTTTGCCTGCGCCAGCGCGGCGACATAGGGCTGCGGGTCGATCACGAACAGCAGGTCGCCCTTCTTCACGCTTGCGCCATCGACGAAGGCCTGGCGCTCGAGGATGCCGCCGACCCGCGCGCGTATCTCCACGGTGTCCACCGCTTCGGTCTGCGCGGCGTATTCGTCGCGCACTTCGATCGGGCCGAAGGCGATCTTGACCACCGGCACCGCGAGCGGCGGCGGGCCCTGGGTCGCGCCCTTGTCGCCGCATGCGGAAAGCGCGAGCAGCACCGCAGCGAGCGCCGCTTTGGAACGGGCATTCCACGATGCATGCGGATGATTTGCAGGCACAAGAGTCTCCTGTTTTGACGCGTAGCGCGGAGCCGGATTCATCTGCTGGGATCGACGAAAAACCGCAGGCTGTGCAGATGCAAGAACGATACCAGCATTATTGTGCCGATTGCGCGACGCTGTGTATAGTCGCCGTTGTCACTGTAGCGGACAGTTTCGCAACGGCCGTGGCCCCAGGCGCAAGCTTCGTAGTCAGGTTCGGTTCAGCCGCCTGTTTCTGGGCGGGGGCGCTGTGCGCGCTGTCGAGCGCCTACTTCTTCCTGATCGCACCAATAGAGGACGTGGTGCTCGCGATCGTGCTGTTCGGTGGCGCGGTCGGGCTGGAACTGGTCGCGGCGCTGCTGAAACGGGGCCGGGGAGACTGATTCCGCTGCGCTAGGCGGCCGGCCGGAACAGGTAGGCGTCCATCGCCAGCGCGCCCAGGTCGATGCCGTCGTAGAGGCGCTCTGCCGCGTAGCTTTCCCGCGCCGCGCCCAGCGCCACGAGCAGCGGCAGGAAATGCTCGTCGGTGGGATGCGCGCGCACGCCGTCGGGCGATAGCCTGCGGTAGTCCGCGAGTTCGTCCAGCGCGTGCTGGTCGATGCGCTGCTTCACCCAGGCCTGGAAGGCAAGCGCGTACGGCGCCGTGCCACCGTTGCCTCGGTCGCGCAGATTGTGCGTCATGTGCCCAGAGCCGACGATCAGCACGCCCTCCTGCGACAGCGGCGCGAGCGCATGGCCGACCGCCAGGTGATGCCGCGTGCCGAGTTCGGTCTGCACCGACAGCTGCACCACGGGAATGTCCGCTTTCGGGTACATGTAGAGCAGGGGCGACCAGGCGCCGTGATCGAGGCCCCGCAACGGATCTGCCGTCGCCTTGAAATTCCTCAGCAGCGCCAGGGCACGGGCAGCCAGCGCAGGGTCGCCCTTGGCCGGATACTGGATTTCATAGAGCGGTTTCGGGAAGCCGTAGAAATCGTGGATGGTTTCCGGCTGCGCGGTTGCCGTGACCTCCGGGACGGCCGTCTCCCAGTGCGCCGAGGCGATGAGGATCGCCTTCGGGCGCGGCAGGCCGCGCCCGAGGCTCTCCCAGACGTCGCGCACTGCGCCCGGTTCGAGCGCGTGCATCGGCGAGCCGTGGGAAACGAACAGCGTCGGCAGCGGCGCGGCCACCGGCTTACTTCACCAGCCCTTCGGCCTTGAGCGCTTCCTGCACTTTCGGGCGCTGCGCCACGCGCTTGTAGTAGTCCGTGATGGCCGGCCACTTGCTGAGGTCGAACTTGCTCGGTCCGGCCCAGTTGAGGATGGTGAACAGGTAGGCGTCCGCCACCGTGAACTTGTCGCCCATGATGTACTGCCTGCCTTCGAGCTGCTTGGCGAGCCAGTCCATGCGCACGCCCAGCCGGTCGGTCACCGCCTGGCGCCAGCCGTCGTTCATCGCCGGGTTGAAGAAATTGCCCATGCCCTTGTGCATCTCGGAGGTGATGAAATTGAGCATCTCCTGCAGCTTGTAGCGCGCCGGGTCGCCGGGCTTGGGAGCGAGCCCTGCGTCGGGCTTCTGGTCGGCGAGGTATTGCAGGATGACGGGCGCCTCGGTCAGCACGCCGGCCGGCGTCTCGACGGCGGGCACATAACCCTTGGAGTTGACCTGCTTGTAGTCGCCGCCTTCGTACTGCTTGGCCTTCAGGTCCACCTTCATCAGGTCGACGGGAATGCCGAGTTCGCGCATGGCGATGTGGGGAGCGAGCGAGCAGGCGCCGGGGGAGTAGTAGAGTTTCATTCGTCGGTATCCTTTGGGTGGGGGTCTTACGGCAGGTCTGTCGAAGCGGGATTGTAACGGGTGGAATATCCAGCCTTGAAACGTGTCCACCGGACCACGGAACCGTGGCGTGGCAGGCTGGCGCTGGCGGCACTGTTGCTTGGAAGCGTCATGGCCCCCGGCGATGTTGCCGCGCGCGGGGGCCACGGCGGCGGTCATGCGGGCGGCCACGGCAGCCATCCCGGGGCGCGGATCCATAGCCGCGTATTCGTCGGAGCGGCCCTGTTCGCGCCGCTCTATTTGTACCCGCCGCTGCCGCCGTATTCCGGGCCACCGCCGTCAGTCACGCCGTTCTGGTACTTCTGCAAGAGCCTCGACGCCTACTACCCTTACGTGGGAGATTGTCCCGAGGGCTGGCAGCCGGTCGTTCCGCCATCGCCGTCGTGACGGCCAATCGGGACTATTCGTTCTTGCGGCCCCGGGCATTCTGTCCCGCCGCGCCCGCGGCTGGACCGGGCTGCGCCAGCGGGGGAATCGTCGCGGCGAGCAGCTTGTCGGCGACGGCTTTCTGCTCGTCGTTCAGGTCGTCGTAGAGCCTCTGCGTCGCATCGGAAATATTCTCCATCTCGACCAGCCGTAAGCGGGCCGCGTCGACCTGCTGATTGATTTTCTCCAGCGGGGTCAGGCTCGCCGCTGCCGGTGATGCGGCGGCACGCGCCAGATCGGCCATCAGGGACCGGACGCTTTCTTCATACGCCTGCCAGGACAATTCCTGCAGCGGTGTCAGCTTCAGCGCGGTTTTCAGATTGCCGAGCTGGCGTTCCTGCTCCGTGGCGGGGTCGACGGGACTGTCGGCCTTCGGCGCGTCCTGGCTGTGTTTCCCCGAAGAGGAATGACCGCCGAAAATGCTGTTGATCAGTTTTCCGACCTGGGCCTCGGCCTGGGTGCTCAGGACAAGCAGCGCAAGCAACAGGACAAAACGCCTCGCCATGGATGCGCGATTATCGGCGCGCCGCGCCGGCGAAGTCTGTTACCAGATGTAAACGACTTGCGGTTGCGTCAGGCCGCGATGGCGAATGAACCGAGGCCGCGCTCGACGCGCGTGAGCCAGGCGCCGTCCGGATGGCGGCGCGGCACAAAGCCGAATTGCTTCGCCAGGTGCAGCATGCCGTTGTTGTTGTGAAGCACGTCGCCCTGGATGCGCGCGACGCCGCTGCGCTCCGCGTGCTGCAGCAGCTTGTCGAACAGCGCCGTGCCCAGTCCCTGGCCCTGCCAGCGATCCGATACCGCGAGCGCGAATTCGGCCGCGCCTGAGCCGTCCAGCGCCGGCGCGTAGCGCGCCTCGCCGATCATGCGCCGGTCACCGTGCTCGAAAACCACCGCGGCGAAAACCATGCTGCGGCGGTAATCGATGTCCATGAGGCGCGCCAGCAGGTCGGGCGCGAGGTCGTTCAGGCCGCCCTGGAAGCGCTGGTAGCGCGATTGCGGCGACAGGTCGTGCACGAAGTCCTGCAGCAAGCGCGCGTCCTTGCTCGCGAGCGGCCGCAGCAGCAGCGGGCGGCCGTCGGCCAGCACGCGCATCTCGACGGTATCCGCCGGGTACTGCCGGGTGCTGTGCGCCAGATCGAGGGTGCCGGTCATGACGCCGCTCCCGCGTCGTCGATGCGCGCCAGGCGCGCCGCGCCGCCGAGCGCCGACACCAGCGCATCCACGGGCCGGTCGAAGACGAAATCGTCTCCCGCACCGAGGACGATGTCGCGCGGGTCGCCGTCCTGCGTGACCCAGACATGCCCTTCCAGCACGGCGATGCGCCGGCCGTAGGCGTTGCGCACGCGCAGCGGCTGGCTGGGCTGGACTTGGATGCTGGCGGCAATCGGGCTGCGGTCCATGGCGGCTCCTTGACACATGTTTTTCGTGCATCCATGATGAGCGCGCATTTGCAGGGAGACAAACGGAGATTCGGAATGCCATGGATGCGCCACGGGAATGAGTAACCCGCACTGGCAGTTGCCGCCGCTGGAATTGCTGCTCGCCTTCGAGGCGGCGGCGCGCCAACTGTCGTTCACCAAGGCGGGCGAAGAGCTGTTCCTTACCCAGTCGGCGGTGAGCCGGCAGATCCAGGCGCTGGAGGAGAGCCTGGGCGGCAAGTTGTTCGAGCGCCGCACGCGCGCGCTGCTGCTCACCGAGAACGGCCAGCAGCTCTACAAGGTGGTGCAGGAAATCCTGCAGACGCTGCAGGGGGCGACGCAGAAGCTGCGCGGCGCCGCCGCGGTGCGCACCGTGACCGTCACCACCACGCCGGGCTTCGCCTCGCTCTGGCTGATTCCGCGGCTGAACGGCTACCTGCAGGCGAATCCCGGGGTGGACGTGCGCATCTCGGCCTCCTACGACCCCGTCAGGCTCGAGCGCGACGGCGTGGACCTCGCCATCCGCTACCTGAAAGCCGCGGACATGGAGGGAGAGCGGCCGCTGTTCGAGGAAGAAGTGATCCCGGTCTGCAGCGCGGCGCTCGCCGCCGATGCCGCCCGGCCCCTGCGCAAGCCGGAGGACCTGGCGGCGCATGTGCTGCTGCACATGGACGACCCGCGCGCCTCCTGGATCGAATGGAACCTGTGGCTGCACGCGCACGGGCTGCGGGATTTCAAGCCCGCCGGC
>CAZPNH010000178.1:0-5188 GCA_964587635.1 uncultured Bordetella sp. | reverse complement strand
GTTTAATCCCCGCGGAGGAGTTCGTTGAGGCTGGTTTTCGACCGCGTCTGGGCATCCACGCGCTTGACGATCACCGCGCAGTACAGGCCGTATTTGCCGTCCGCGGAGGGCAGGGTGCCCGGCACCACCACCGAGCCGGACGGCACCCGGCCGTACAGCACCTCGCCGCTGGCGCGGTTGTAGATTTTCGTGGTAGCGCTGAGGTAGACCCCCATGGAGAGCACGCTGTTCTCCTCGACGATCACGCCCTCGACCACTTCGGAACGCGCGCCGATGAAGCAGTTGTCCTCGATGATGACGGGTCCGGCCTGCACGGGTTCGAGCACGCCGCCGATGCCGACCCCGCCGGAAAGGTGCACGTTCCTGCCGATTTGCGCGCAGGAGCCGACCGTGGCCCAGGTGTCCACCATCGTGCCTTCGTCCACGTAGGCGCCGATGTTGACGTAGGAGGGCATGAGGACGACGTTCTTCGCGATGTAGGCGCCGCGGCGCGCCATCGCAGGCGGAACGACCCGAATTCCACTGTTCTTGAATTTTTCTTCATTGAAAGAATCAAACTTTGAAGAAACTTTGTCGAAATAGCGGGTGGCGCCGCCTTCCATGACCCGGTTTTCCTCCAGGCGGAAGGACAGCAGCACCGCCTTCTTGATCCACTGGTGGGTAATCCAGCCGCCGCCGCCTTTTTCGGCCACGCGCAGCGTGCCGGCATCCAGGCCGGCGACGACTTCCCCCACCGCGTCGCGCAGATTCTTCGGCGCGTTGGCCGGACCGATGGCGGCGCGGTTTTCCCAGGCTTCTTCGATGATGTTCTTCATAGGCTCTTCGCGAACCGCATCATGCGCCCGGCGGCCTCGACGCATTCCTCGGCGGGCGCCACCAGCGCGATGCGGATATGGTTTTTTCCGGGATTTTCCCCGTGCGCGTCGCGCGCGAGGTAGCTGCCCGGCACGACCAGGACATTATAGTCACGCTGCAGGCCGCGGGCGAACTCGGCGTCGTCCACGGGCGTGCGGATCCACAGGTAGAAACCGCCGTCCGGCATTGCCGTTTCCAGCGGCCGCTGGATCAGGGGCAGCACGGCCGAGTATTTCTCCGCGTAGAGGCGCCGGTTGTCGCGCACATGCGCTTCGTCGTTCCAGGCGGCGATGGAAGCGCGCTGCACCGAGTGGCTCATCGCCGACCCGTGATAGGTGCGGTAGAGCAGGTACTGCTTGAGCAGCGCGGCGTCGCCCGCGACGAACCCGGAGCGCATGCCGGGCGCATTCGAACGCTTCGACAGGCTGGAGAACACGACCAACCGCCGGAAGTCCGGCCGGCCGAGCCGGCTGGCCGCCTCCAGCGCGCCCAGCGGCGGCTTCGCTTCGTCGCAGTAGATTTCGGAATAGCACTCGTCGGAGGCGATGACGAAGCCGTGCCGGTCCGAGAGCTCGAACAGCTCGCGCCATTGACCGAGCGGCAGCACGCGGCCGGTCGGATTGCCGGGCGAGCAGGCGAAGGCGAGCTGCACGCCGTTCCAGTCGATCTGATCGAAACGCATGCCGTCGTTCAGGAACAGGGGCGTGGCGCCGGCCAGCAGCGCGGCGCCCTCGTAGATCTGGTAGAACGGATTGGGGCTGACGACTTTCGCCGCCGCACCCGGATCGATGATCGTCTGCGCGAAGGAAAACAGGGCTTCGCGGCTGCCGTTGACCGGCAGGACCTGCGTTTCGGGATCGAGCGCGGCCAGCGAATAGCGGCGCCGCGCCCAGGCGGCGATCGCGGTGCGCAGCTCCGGCAGGCCGGCGGTGCGCGGGTACACCGACAGGCCGTCCAGCGCGCCCGCCAGTGCGTCCTTCACCAGCGCCGGGGTGGGATGCTTGGGCTCGCCGATCGACAGGTCGATGGGCCGCAGCGCCGGATTCGGGACCACACCCGCGAGCAGGTTGCGCAACCGCTCGAACGGGTAGGTCTGGAGGCTGGCGAGGCGCGGATTCAATCTGCGGCTTTCCAGCCCCGTTTGCGGTGTTCGGCAACCACGGAGGTGTAAATGCCGCCGCGCACATTGAATTTCGCTGTCAGGCGCATGAAGCGGGGGCGGGTGGCTTTTACCAGGTCGTCGAGGATCCGGTTGGTCACCGCCTCGTGGAACGCGCCTTCGTCGCGGAAGGACCAGACATACAGCTTGAGCGCCTTGAGCTCCACGCACAGCCGGTCGGGAATGTACTCGAGCGACAGGACCGCGAAATCCGGCTGCCCGGTCATCGGGCACAGGCAGGTGAATTCCGGAATCTCCATGCAAATCCGGTAGTCGCGCTGCGGCGACGGATTGACGAAGGTCTCCAGGCGTTTGCTCGGGCGTGTGGCCATGAAAAATCCGGAAATAAAAGCGCTGAAAATCGGACGGAAATGAAGCGCCGGATGGTATCATTTTCGAAATTCGAAACCGCCACTAGAAGCGATCGTAAGTGCGCCTCACTCAAGTCAAGCTCTCAGGCTTCAAATCCTTCGTCGACCCCACCGCCATCCACGTCCCCGGACAGCTGGTCGGGATCGTCGGCCCGAACGGCTGCGGCAAATCCAACGTCATCGACGCGGTGCGCTGGGTGCTGGGCGAGTCGCGCGCCTCGGCGCTGCGCGGCGATTCGATGCAGGACGTCATCTTCAACGGCGCCGGAACGCGCAAGCCGGTGGCGCGCGCCAGCGTCGAGCTGATATTCGACAACAGCATGGGCCGCGCGGCCGGGCAGTGGTCGCAGTACGCCGAGCTGTCGGTGCGGCGGGTGCTGCAGCGGGACGGCGAGTCCTCCTACTACATCAACGGCACGCACGTGCGCCGGCGCGACATCACCGACGTGTTCCTCGGCACCGGCCTCGGTCCCCGCGCCTACGCCATCATCGAGCAGGGCATGATTTCCCGGGTGATCGAAGCCAAGCCGGACGAACTGCGCGTTTTCCTCGAAGAGGCCGCGGGCATATCGCGCTACAAGGAAAGGCGCAAGGAGACCGAGCACCGGCTCTCCGATACGCGGGAGAACCTCGCGCGCGTGACCGACATCCGCAACGAGCTGGGCGCGCAGATCGAGAAGCTCGAAGGGCAGGCGAAAATCGCCTCCCAGTACAAGGAACTCCAGCAGGAGCTGCAGCTCAAGCAGCACCTGCTCTGGTTCGTGCGGCGCAAGGACGCCGCGGCCGAGCGCGAGCGGCACGCCAAGGAGATCGCCAAGGTCTCGAATGAAGTGGATGCCGGCACCGCGCAGCTGCGGGAAGTCGAGAGCCGCCTCGAGACCGCGCGCGTGGCGCACTACGGCGCCGGCGACGCCCTCAACGCCGCGCAGGCCGCGGTCTATGCCGCGAACGCCGAAGTCGCGCGGCACGAATCGGAACTGCGCCACGTCGAGGAGAGCCGCAACCGTCTGGAGGGCCAGCACACGGAACGCAGGGTCCAGCTCACCTCCTGGCGCGAGCAGCGCTCGCAGCTGACCCAGGCATTGCACATGTGGGCGGCGCGCTCCGGCGGCGCAAAAAAGCGCGTCGAAGACGCCCAGGCGAACCTGGCGGCGGAGAACGCGCGCCTGCCCGAATCGGAGCGCGCCTACCGCGCCACGCAGGAACAATTGAACGAATCCCGCAGCAAGCTGCTGCAGGCCGAGAGCCGGCTGCTGCTCGAGCAGCAGAACGTAGCGCACCTTGAGGGCAACCTGCAGTCGCTGACCCAGCGGCGCGAGCGCCTGGAAGCCGAACTGCAGGCGATGGCCGAGCCGGACGCGGCGGGCACGCATGCGGCCAACGAACGCGTGCTGCTGCTGGACCGCGCCATCGGCGACGCGCAGGCGGGCCTGGATGCCCTGCAGGCGGAGACGGAATCGCTGACAGCCACCAGCACCGCTGCCGCGGACGCCCATGCGGAAGCGAGCCGCGAGCAGACCGCGGCGGATGCCCAGCTTGCGACCCTCAGGCAGGTTCAGGCCTCGGCGGAGGAGGACGCGCCGCTGCATGCCTGGCTGGAGCGCCACCAGCTCGCCGCGCTGCCGCGCTTCTGGCAGAAAATCCGCATCGATCACGGCTGGGAAACGGCGGTCGAATCCGTGCTGCGCGAGCGCCTGCATGCGCTGGAACTGGGCGACAGCGGCCCGCTCGGCGGCGACCGGCCGCCGGTCAAGGCGAGCCTCTTCGGCCCCGGTGCGGCGGCCTTCGCGGCGACGCTGGTAGGGCACACGCCCCTGCAGGACAAGGTACACGCCATCGATGCGGGTCTCGCCGGCGCGCTCGCAGACTGGCTCGCTTCCGCCTACGCCATCGAGGGAACGCCCAGTGCGGCGCAGCGCGCGGCGCTGCCGCCCGGTGCTGTGCTGGTCAACTGCGAAGGCGATCAGTTCACGCGCTATACGGTCAGTTTCCATGCGCCGGACTCAGCCGACGCCGGCATGCTGGCGCGCCAATCGGAAATCGAGGAGCTGGAAGGGCGCTGCCGCACGCTGGCGCAGCGCGCGGAAACGGCCCGCATGGAAGCGGAGCGCGTCGGCGGCCAGCTCGCTGAACGCATGGCTGCGCTCGAACAGGCGCGGGATGCGGTCAGTGCGAGGCAGCAGGAAAAACACGCTGCCCAGATCGAGGCGCTCAAGCTGGGCCAGGCGCAGGAACGCTACCGGGAGCGCACCACGCAGATCCGCGACGAGATCGGCGTCGTCGGCCAGGAGGCCGCGCGCGACGGCGAACGGCTTGCGGAATCTAAGAGCGCGCTGACGCGCATTGCCGACGAGATCCGCGGCGCCAAGGAGAAGCTGGAAACCGTCCGTGCGGGCTATGTCGCCGCTGAAACCGCGCTCGCCGAGCAGCGGGTGCGCGGGCAGCAGGCCGAACGCGAGGCGCAGGACGCGGTGTTCGGCGAGCGCGAGGTGTCGGCCAAAATCACCGAGATCGACAATTCGGTGCGCATGATCGACCAGCAGATTCTGCGCGCGGAAGAGGAAGTCGGGCGCCTGACCGCGGAGCTGGCGGTGGATCCCGTGCCGGCGGTGCGCAACGCGCTGGGCACGGCGGCCGAAGCGCGCATGTCCTGCGAGGCAACGCTGGCCGGTGCGAGGGAGACCGTGGAGGCGGCGGCCGGTGCCCTGCGCACGCTCGAGGAAGAGCGCCTGAAAATCGAGAGCTCGCTCGCGCCGCTGCGCGAGCGCATCAACGAGCTGCGCCTCAAGGAACAGGCGGCGCA
>CAZPNH010000177.1:0-5189 GCA_964587635.1 uncultured Bordetella sp. | reverse complement strand
CCATGATGAACAGCACGATTTCCTGGCGCACGATCACGGCGATGGTGCCCAGCGCCGCGCCGAGCGCGAGCGCGCCGACGTCGCCCATGAATACTTCCGCCGGATAGGCGTTGAACCAGAGGAAGCCCAGGCCCGCGCCCACCATTGCGCCGCAGAAGACCGCGAGTTCGCCGGCGCCCGCGACGTACGGCAGCCCCAGGTACTTGGAGAACACCACGTTACCGGCGACGTAGGCAAAGATGCCGAGCGCGCCGCCGACCATGACGGTGGGCATGATCGCCAGGCCGTCCAGCCCGTCGGTGAGGTTGACCGCGTTCGAGGTGCCGACGATGACGAAATAGGTCAGCACGATGAAACCTGCCGCGCCCAGCGGATAGGCGACGAATTTGAAGAACGGCACGATCAGGTCGTTGAGCGCCGGCGTGGTCTGCGCGAGCCAGCCGAGGTAGCAGGCGGCGGCCAGCCCGAACAGCGACTGCCAGAGCAGCTTGGTCTTCGCCGGCAGGCCCTTCGGGTTCTTGTGCACCACCTTGCGGTAATCGTCGATCCAGCCGATCGCGCCGAAGGCGAGTGTCACCAGCAGCACCACCCAGAGGAAGCGGTTGCCGAGGTCGCCCCACAGCAGCACCGTGATCGCGATCGACAGCAGGATCAGCGCGCCGCCCATGGTCGGCGTGCCCGCCTTGGTGAGGTGCGACTTCGGGCCGTCGTCGCGCACCGCCTGGCCGATTTTGTAGGCGGTGAGCTTGCGGATCACGTAGGGCCCGAGGATCAGCGAGATGGCGAGCGCGGTCAGGCAGGCGAGCACCGAACGCAGCGTGATGTAGTTGAAGACGTTGAACAGGCGCACGTCCTTGGCCAGCCACTGGGCGAGTTCGAGCAGCATCAGTGGGCCGTGCCTTTCTGGCCGCGCATGTCGCCCGCCAGGAGGTCGACCACCCGCTCCATCCTCATGAAGCGCGAACCCTTGACGAGGATCGTCGTCACGCCTTTTGTCGCGTCGAGCAGCGCTTCGATGGCATCGAAATGCCGGCCGCCGTCGCCGAAGGCCTTGACCGCCGCAGGCGTGGCGGCGCCGATCGCCAGCAGGATCGACACGCCGCGTTCCCTGGCGTAGCGCCCCACCTCGGCGTGGAATTCGGGACCCTGCTCGCCCACCTCGCCCATGTCGCCCAGCACCAGCGCGGTCGGACCCGGGCAGGAGGCCAGCACGTCGATGGCCGCGCGCACCGAATCCGGATTGGCGTTGTAGCTGTCGTCGATCAGGGTCGCCCCGGAGAGCGTCTTCTTCACCTGCAGCCGCCCGGTATAGGGCCGGAACGCGGTGAGGCCGGCGCCGATGACATCCGCGGGAATGCCGGCGGCATGCGCGCAAGCCGCGGCGGCGAGCGCGTTGCGCACGTTGTGTTCGCCGGGAATCGCCAGCATTGCCCGCGTCTCGCCCGCGGGCGTCTGCAGCACGATCTCGCTCTCCAGCGGCCGCAGCGCATAGCGGCCGGTAACGTCGCCCGAGCGCAGGCCGAATTCAATGCGCCGCCGCTTGCCCGCCTTTTTCCGGAAGATGCCCGCCATCGCGTCGTCCGCGTTGAGCACCGCCACGCCGTCGGCCGGCAGCGCCGCGAACACGCTCGCGTTTTCTTCCGCCACCGCTTCGACGGTGTGCATGAATTCCAGGTGCTCGCGCTGGGCGTTGTTCACCAGCGCGACGGTGGGACAGGCCATGGCGGCCAGCGACGCGATCTCGCCAGGGTGGTTCATGCCCAGTTCGATGGCGCAGTAGCGGTGGCCGGCGCGCAGGCCGAGCAGCGTCAGCGGCACGCCGATGTCGGTGTTCAGGTTGCCGCGCGTGGCCAGCGCGCCCGAGTCGCCCGCATGGCGGCGCAGGATGGAGGCGAGCATTTCCTTGGTGGTGGTCTTGCCGTTCGATCCGGTGATGGCGATCAGCGCCGGCGCAAAGCGCAGGCGCCAGTGCCGGCCCAGGCGTCCGAGCGCCAGGCGCGCATCGTCGGCGACCAGCAGCGGCAAAGTTGCTTCGCCGGAATATTTTTCGTCCACCAGCGCGGCAACCGCCCCGCGCGCCTTTGCCGCAGCCAGAAAATCGTGCCCGTCGAAGCGCTCGCCGCGGATAGCGACGAACAGTTCGCCACGGCCGACGCTGCGCGTGTCGGTGGAAACGCCTTCGAACGGCGTTTCATCTTCCACCGCGCGGGTGCCCATCGCTGCCGCGGCTTCGACAAGGCTCATCATCCATCCCCCCGGCGGCCGAGCGCCGCGCCGGCCGTCGCTGCATCGGAAAAAGGCAGGCGCCGGCCGTTGATTTCCTGGAAGGCTTCATGGCCCTTGCCCGCAATCAGCACCACGTCGACGGCGTCCGCCGATGCGATGGCCGAGTCGATGGCTTTCGCGCGGTCCAGTTCGACCGTGCAGTCGCCCGAGATGCCTTCGCGGATCGCCTCGGCGATCGCCTGCGGATCTTCGCCGCGCGGATTATCGGAGGTGAGCACGATCCGGTCGGCGCGCGCCGCGGCCACGCTGCCCATGACGGACCGCTTCGCCCTGTCGCGCCCGCCGCCCGCGCCGAACACCGCGACCAGCCGCCCGCCGCGCGCCTGCGCGACCGGCTTGAGCGCCGACAGCACCTTGTCCAGCGCATCGGGCGTGTGCGCGTAATCGATCACCACCAGCGGGCGATCGCCGATCTGCTGCATCCGGCCGGGCACCTGCGGCAGGGACTCGAGCAGCTTCGCGGCCTCGTCGAAGGCGATGCCCTTCGCCACCAGGCAGCCCAGCACGCCCAGCGCATTGGCGGCGTTGAAGCGCCCGAGCTGGGGAAGCGCCACCCTCGCCTCGCCCCAGCTCGAATTTATTCGAATGGAACCGGATTCCGGTTCGGATGCGCAGACGAACTCTTCGGCATTCCCGGAAATTTTTCCTGAAGGGGAAATGCCGTAACCAATCGTCCGCACGCCGCGCGCCGCCAGGCGCCTGACGAGCTCGACGCCGAAGGGATCGTCCAGGTTGAGCACCGCCGCGCCGAGATCCGGCGCGTCGAACAGCCGCGCCTTCGCCTCCGCGTAGGCCGTCAGCGTGCCGTGGTAGTCGAGATGGTCGTGCGTGAGGTTGGTGAACAGCGCGCAGTCGAAGGCGACGCCGTTGACGCGCCCCTGGTCGAGGCCGTGCGAGGACACTTCCATCGCCACGGCACTCGCCCCCGCGGACCTGAATTCGGCGAGCAGGCGATGCAGCTCGAGCGCGTCGGGCGTCGTGTTCTCGACCGGATTCAAAGCCGGCTGAAAACCGCTGCCCAGCGTGCCGATCACGCCGGTCTTGATTTCCTTCAGGGACAGAACGTGCGCCAGCCACTGCGAGCAGGATGTCTTGCCATTGGTGCCGGTGACGCCGCACACCCACATCGCGTCGGAGGGGCGGCCGTAGAAGTCGTGCGCGAGGAAGCCCGCGCGCGATTTGAGATCCTTCACGCCCGCATTCGGCACCCGCCAGCCGCTGTCCCAGGCAAAGCCTTCGCTTTCCCAGACGACCGCCGCGCAGCCGCGCTCGATCGCCTGCGGAATGTAGCGCCGGCCATCGGCGGCCGCGCCCGGCCAGGCGAAAAAGGCCGCGCCAGGCGCGGCCTGCCGGCTGTCGGAGGTCAGGCGTTCGATTGCGGCCCCCTGCAGCAGCGCGAGAACGTCGTCAATCAGGTGCTCTCCTTCGCGTCCTCGGACTCGCCCGGCATCTCGATCGGCGAGAGCGGCGCGTCGTAGGGCTCCCCGAGCAGGCGCAGCGCGCCCTGCATCACCTGCGAGAACACCGGCGCGGCGACCTGCCCGCCGTAGTACTGGCCGTCCGAGGGCTCATCCAGCATCACCGCGATCACCAGGCGCGGATCGGACACCGGAGCGAAGCCGACGAACGAGGAAACGTACTTGTGCGCCGCATAGCCGCCGTTTTCCTGCTTGTGCGCCGTGCCCGTCTTGCCGCCCACGCGCCAGCCGACGATGCGCGCGCGCGGTGCGGTGCCGCCGGGCTGCACCGCCGCTTCCAGCATTTCGCGCACCGCGCGCGCGACCTCGGGCGAGAACACGCGCTTGCCCGCGGCCGGCACGCCGGTCTTCACCAGCGAGAGCGGCGCGAGTTCGCCGTCGCGCGCGAACACGGTGTAGGCGCGCGCGAGCTGGATCAGGCTCACCGAGATGCCGTGGCCGTAGGCCATGGTCGCCTGCTCGATCGGGCGCCAGGTCTTCGCTTCGCGCAGCCGGCCCGTGGCCTCGCCGGGAAAACCCAGCCGCGGCGCATCGCCGAAGCCGACGTGCTGGAACATGGCGTGCATGTCCTCGCGCGGCAGCGACAGCGCGATCTTGGCCGCGCCCACGTTGGAGGATTTCTGGATCACCTGCGCGGCGCTCATGGCGCCGCCCGGATGCGCGTCGTGGATGGTGTAGTTGGCGATGGTGAGGGAGCCGGGCGCGGTCTGGATGAGCGTCTGCGGCGTGATTTTTCCCATCTCCAGCGCGAGGCCGATGGTGAAGGGCTTGAGCGTCGAGCCCGGCTCGAAGGTGTCGGTCATCACCCGGTTGCGCAGCTGCGCGCCGGTGAGCCGCGCGCGGTTGTTCGGGTTGTAGGTGGGCATGTTGGCGAGCGCGAGGACTTCGCCCGTGCGCACGTCGAGCACCACGATGGCGCCCGCCTTCGCCTTGTGCGCCTCGACCGCGGCCCTGAGCGCGCTGAAGGCGAGGTTCTGGATTTTGCTGTCGAGCGCGAGCGTGAGGTCGTGCCCGTCCTGCGCCGCGCGTATGGATTCCACGTCCTCGACGATGCGGCCGAGCCGGTCCTTGATCACGCGGCGGCTGCCGGCGGCGCCCGCGAGCACCGCCTGCTGCGCGAGCTCGATGCCTTCCTGGCCGGCGTCGTCCACGCCGGTGAAGCCGATCACGTGCGCCATCGTCTCGCCACCCGGGTAGTAGCGGCGGTACTCGTTCTGCTGGTGCACGCCCGGGATGCCCAGCTCGGCGATGCGCGCCGCGGTCTCCGGCGGGATCTGCCGCTTGAGATACACGAACTCGCGCTCCGCGTCGGCGAACTTGCGCTCAAGGTCGCGCGGCGCCATGGACAGCAGCGCCGCCAGGCTCTTCAACTGCGCGGGCGTGGCGTTGAAGTCGTCCGGGATCGCCCACACCGATTTCACCGGC
>CAZPNH010000176.1:0-5202 GCA_964587635.1 uncultured Bordetella sp. | reverse complement strand
CCTGACCCTCGACGAAGACGACCTTCTCCAGGGTGCCGTCGACCCGTGCCCGGACGGTGACGGTGTTGTAGGCCTGGACGGTGCCGAGCCCGGCGAGATAGACCGGCACGTCGCCCGCCTGCGCCAATGCGGCGACAACCGGCACCGGGGGAACGGCCGGCGCGGGCGCGGGTTTGCGCATTTCCAGCAGCCAGAAGCCAATCCCGGCCAGGCAGACCAGGACACTCCCTAGAATTACCCGCCAATGCTGTGAGAAGCGCAACAGAACGTCCCCGGACGGCTGAGCGAGGGCAGTTTGGCTGCGGCGGCTGGCGCCATCTGTTCGATAGCGCACACAACGGAGCCGGTCAGGGACGCGCCCCCAGCGCCTGATACAGCGCCACCGTATCCGCGTAGCGCTGCGCCTGCACCTTCGCACGGTCCAGCGTGGTCTGCAGCTCCTGGCGTTGCGTATCCAGCAGCGCCAGCTGGCTGATGCCGCCCGATGCATAGCGGCCGCTCGCGATCTCGGCGCTCTCGCGCGCGGCGCGCCCCGCTTTGTCGCGGGACTCCAGTTCGTCGGCATCGTGCTGCAAGGCGCGCAACGCATCGGCAACTTCCTGCAGCCCTTGCAGCACGGTCTGCCGGTACGAGGCAAGCGCGGCCGCATAGGCCGCTTCGGCCGAGCGTTTGCGCGCGCGCAGCTGGCCGCCGTGAAACAGAGGCTCGGTGAGCCCCGGACCGAAACTCCAGACGTTGATCCCCTTCAGCAGGTCCGACGCGCTGAGGCGTTGGGAGCCGACGCTGCCGGATAGCGTGATCTGCGGATAGAGGTTCGCGGTCGCGACGCCGACGTTCGCACTGGCTTGGTGCAGCAGCGCCTCCGAGGCGCGAATGTCGGGCCGCTGCCGTGCGAGTGCCGATGGCAGCGTCAGGGGCAACTCCGTCGGCAGCGTCAGCGCGTCGAGGTCGAGCGCGCCGATGCCGCTGCCGCCGTCCGCGCCGGCACCCGACTCGGCGGGTGCGCGGCCCAGATAGACCGCGAGTTGATGATCCGCCTGCGCCAGCTGTTTTCGCAACGGCGGCAGGCTTGCGCCGGTCTGCTGCGTCTGCGTGCTCTGGCTCAGCAAATCGACGCGCGACACGCCTCCCAGCGCGTAGCGTCCTTCGGTGATTTCAAGCTGCTGCGTCTGCGCACTTAAGATCCCCTCGGTCAGCGCGATTTGCTTCGAGAGGGATGCGTGCCGCAGCGCGGTCGTCACCACGTTGCCGGCCAGCGACGAGCGCGCGGCGTCAAACTCGTATTGCTGATAGTCGGCCTGCGCTGCGAGAGCCTCGAGCGCGCGCCGGTTCGCGCCGAACAGATCGAGCGTGTACGACACGTTGACCGACGCGTTGTACAACGTGAACGGCCCCGGGTTGGTGACGCCGGAAATGCCGAACGTGGCCAGGTCGACCTGCTCGCGCGTGGCCGACAGTTTCGCGTCGACCTGCGGCCATTCGGTGGCGCCTGCCTGCGCGATATAGTCCTGTTGCGCCTGCGTCAGCTTCATTCGCGCCTGCAGCAGGGTCGGGCTGTCGGCGAGCGCCTCCTGCACGAGACGGTTCAGCGCATCCGAACCGAACGCCTGCCACCACGCGCCTCCAACGAACGCCGCCTCGACGAAGCGCTGCGCCGCGCCCCCCGGCCCCCCCGGCGCCCGGGTCGCGCTCGGCTGCGGTGCCGGCGTATAGGTCGGCACCGCAGGCGCCGCCGGAGCGCGGAAATCCGGGCCGGCTGCGCAGCCGCACAGCATTGCCGTCGTGCAGGCGGCAGCGGCAAATCGGCGGGATCCCGATGGATTCAGCATCATCGCGTCTCCTCAATCGAGCGTACGCCGGTAGAACCGCACCGCGATCGCCATCGTCACGCAGGCGATGATGAGCAGCGGCCATACCTGCGGCCAGAGGTCGGGCCCGGCGTTGCCCTTCAGCAGGATCCCGCGGACCAGGCGATTGAAATAGGTCAGCGGCAGCAGGTTGCCGATCATCTGCGCCCACCCCGGCATGCCGGCGAACGGAAACATGAAACCGGAAAGCAGGATATTCGGCAGGAAGTAGAACATCGTCAGCTGCACCGCCTGCAGCTGATTCTGCGCCAGCGACGACAGGGTGATGCCCACCGTGACGTTGGCCGCGACGAATAGCAGCGCTGCGAGATAGATGTCGATCGCGCTGCCGACGAACGGCACGCCGAATAAGTAACGGGCGGCGAGCAGGATGATGGTCACCTGCACCAGGCCGATCGCGATGTACGGAATGATCTTTCCGGTCATCACCTCGATCGGCAGCACCGGCGTCGCGAGCAGGTTCTCCATGGTTCCGCGCTCGCGCTCGCGGGTGATGGCGAGTCCCGTCATCATCACCATCGTCATCGTCAGGATCACGCCCATCACGGCCGGCACGATGTTGTACTGCGTCACGCTTTCGGGATTGTAGAGCCGGTGCACCTGCACGTCGAAAGCCGCAGGCCCGGCGGCAAGGCTCGACAGTGCCCCGGTAAGGTCCCTTTGCAGCACCGCCTGCGCGATCGACGGCAGCGTTCCGAGCGCCGGGCCGATCGCCACCGGATCGGTGGCGTCCGCCTCCACCAGCATCGACGGACGCGCGCCTTTGGCCAGATCGCGGGTGAAACCGGCCGGAATGCTGAGCACGAACTGCACCTTTCCCTGCGCGAGCGCGCGGCGGGCCGACTCGTCGTCGGCGAGCGTGGAAACGATCTCGAAGTAGTCCGAGTTGCGCATCCCGGCGATGAAGCTGCGGGTGAATTCGCTCTGGTCGGCGGCAACCACCGCGGTCGGCAAATGCTTCGGATCGGAATTGATCGCGAATCCGAACAGCGTCATCTGAATGAGCGGGATGGCGACCATCATCGCGAAGGTAACGCGGTCGCGCCGCAGCTGCAGGAACTCCTTGCGCACGACGCCCCACCAGCGCGCCAGCGAAAACGCGCCCAGGATTTTCATGGCTTGGCACCCGCCCGCTGCGCATAGTTGTCGGCGGACCGGCTCATCATGTAGATGAACACGTCCTCGAGACTGGTATCGACCCGCTCCACGCGCAGCGGCGGGTCGGCCGGTGCCATTCCGTCGAGCGTCGCCTTCAGCGCCTTCTCGTCGGTTCCGCTGATATGCAGCGCGGAGCCGAATGCGACGGTCTGCGCCACGCCGGGCGCATGGCGCAATCGTTCGGCGAGTTCGACCAGGTTCTCGCCGAAGACCGCCCAGGTGGTCAGGTGCTGCGAGCCGATCACTTCACGCGCGGTGCCTTGGGCGAGCAAGCTGCCGTAGGCGATATACGCGAGCTTGTTGCAGCGCTCCGCTTCGTCCATGTAATGCGTGCTGACCAGCACCGAGATGCCGCGCGCCGCCAGCCGATGCAGCTCTTCCCAGAAGTCGCGCCGCGCTTTCGGATCGACGCCGGCGGTCGGTTCGTCGAGCAGCAACAGTTGCGGTTCGTGCAGCATGCAGGCGGCCAGCGCGAGGCGCTGCTTCCAGCCGCCCGACAGCGCGCCCGCGAGCTGTTCCGAGCGGGCGGCGAGCCCGAGATTGTCGAGCGCGCGGTCGACCGCCTCCCTGCGGTTCGACATCTCGTAAATGCGCGCGACGAAGTCGAGATTCTCGCGAATCGTCAGGTCGTCCCAGTACGAGAATTTCTGCGTCATGTAGCCGGTGCGGCGCCGGATTTCCGCGCTTTGCGTGACGATGTCGAAGCCGAGGCAGGTACCGCTGCCCGATCCGAGCGTGAGCAGGCCGCACATCATGCGCATGCAGGTGGTTTTGCCGCTGCCGTTGGGCCCGAGAAAGCCGAAGATTTCGCCGGGGCGCACTTGCAGCGACACGTCCTTGACGACCTGCTTGCCGCCGAAGGACTTGTTCAGGCCTTTGACGTCGATGGCGTAGCTCGCACCGGCGGATTCGGCAGGCCGGGCGTTGCCCGCCGCGTTCATTGCAAGGTCACTTCGACGGGCTGTCCGGGATGCAGCTTCGGCGCGTCGGTCGCCTGCGGACGCGCTTCTACGAGAAACACCAGCTTGGCGCGATTCTCATTGCTGTAGATGACGGGCGGGGTGTATTCGGATTGCGCCGACACGAAACTCAACGCTGCGGGAACCTCAGCCGCGCAGCCGTCGCAGCGGATCTGCACCTTCCGGCCCGCCAGCAGCGAACCGACGACCGCTTCCGGCACGAAGAAGCGCACCTTGACGTTCTCCGGCGGCAGCATGCGCACCACCGGACTGCCGGCGGGCACCCATTCGCCCGAGCGGTACATCGTGTCGAAGACCAGCCCTGCGTGCGGCGCCCGCACGCTTTTCTGATCGAGCTTCCATTGTGCTTGCGCGAGCACGGCCTCAGCCGCGCGGACCTGCGCGTCCTGGGCCCTGATCTGCTCGATGCGGTTTGGCAGGCGCGCAACGGCAAGCTGGCTGCCGAGTTCGCGAACTTTAGCCGCAGACGATTGCGCCTGCGCGCGGGAATCGTCGCGTTGCGCCTGCGCGATGCCGCCGATCCGGTATTGCCGCTCGTCGCGTTCGTATTGCGTCGCGGCCCGCGCGGCATCGGCTTGCGCCTGCACCAGCTGCGCCTGCGCCACGTCGATCTCTTGCGGCCTCTTGCCGATCTTGGTGTCAGCCAGCTGCGCCTGCGCCGCCAGCAACTGCCCGCGCGCCTGGCGAACCGCGGCGGTTTCATTTTCCGCCTCGAGCGCGAACACCGGCGCGGCCGCCTGCACAGTCTGGCCGCGCGACACCGCAAGTTGCGTCAGCTGGCCCGCCTGCGACGAGGCGAGATAAACGAATTCGCCCTCGACGTAGCCCTGGTAGGTATTTGGCGCCCGCTGCGAACAGCCCGCGCATGCGACGCCAAGGACGAGAGCGCCCGTGCGCCAGCGAGATCGGGATGACGACGTCATGGGGTCTTCCTCCGCGGTCGGCGCGCCGTTGTGCAACGCTATGCGATCGCGCAGTGCGTCTCTGTACGCTATCGAACATAGGCGGGCCTGCCGAACGCGAACAGACTGCCGTGCAGAAGCCCCCCCCCCCGGCGGGATCCTCAACCGGAGGGTTTGCGCTCCTCCGGCAGCCGCACGACGTTTGGGTACGAAACGGCAGGGCCGGGTGCAGGGGCTTCCAGCTCGGCCGATTCGATCTTCACACCGGCCGACTCGAGCGATCGTCGAACGGCT
>CAZPNH010000175.1:0-5206 GCA_964587635.1 uncultured Bordetella sp. | reverse complement strand
CTTCTGGATGATGTCGACGACTTCCAGCGTGACGTTCTTCACCAGCACGTCGGGCGCCAGCGCGTCCGGCGGCATCTGCGCTCGCGCGGCGCCGGCCAGAACGAAGACCGCGGTCGCGGCGAAGGTCGCGAACCGCACGAACATCGGGGACATCCTAGCCTCCGCTGCTGGCTGCGGCCGAAGCAGGCTGCTCGAGCAGCCGCACCGCCGCGTCTAGCCCGGGACCCTTGGAGGAAACCGCCGCCTCGGGGGTCGGCAGCAGCGCCGGCAACGGAGGCAACAGCGCGGGCGCGGCAGACTGGGCGACCGGTTCGGCCGCGGGCTGGGCGGCCGGCTGGGATGTTTCGGATTCGGACGCATCAGCGCGCGGGCTTTCGCGTTCGGCGCGCGGCGGATTGCCGTCGTAAACCTGGTTGCGGCGCCGCTGCAGGTAGGCGTCGCGCTGGAATACGTACTTGTCGAGCGCGGCTTCTTCCAGGATGCGGCTCGCGTCCAGCAAGTCGGCGCGCTTGCTGATCGCCCGCGTGATCGTCATGGCGTTGCGCACGCGAACCGGCTTGTGCTGCAGCACCGGGTCGGTATAGATGTCGAGCACCAGGCCGGCGCTGTCCCGCACCGAGCTGGAACCGAGGAACGGCAAGACGATGTAGGGGCCGTCCTCGAATCCCCAGCGGCCGAAGGTCTGGCCGAAATCCTCGTCGTGCTTCTCCAGGCCCATGTCGGAGGCGACGTCGTTGATGCCGAATACCCCAACGGTCGTATTGAAGGCGAAGCGCGCCCAGTCCACCACCGTGTCGCCGGGCTTGCCCTGCAGCAGGTCGTTGGCGCCGATCCACAGGTCCGCGATATTGCCGAAGAAATTGCGCACCCAGGTACGGATCTGCGCGGGCAGCACGTCGCGGTAGACGGTCGCGACCGGCTTGCCGATGGCCTGGTCGAAGCCGTCGTTGAAGGCGTAGACCTCCCGATTGAGCCCTTCAAACGGGTCGCGCGCATCGGTAGCCGTCGTGGCGCATCCGGCCGTCCCGGTGAGGAGCAGCGCGAGTAGAAGATTCCTGGCCCAGCGTGTCATCGTCACTTGCCGTCCTTGCTGTCCTTGCCCTCAGCCGCCTTGTTGAACAGGAACTGGCTGATCAGATTTTCCAGCACCACGGCCGATTGCGTCAGCCGCAACCGGTCGCCCTCTTTCAGCATCACCCCATCGCCGCCGGCTTCCAGCCCGACGTACTGCTCGCCAAGCAGCCCCGAGGTGAGGATCTTGGCCGAAGTATCCCGCGGAAACTTGTACTGCGCATCCACGTTGAACGTGACGATGGCCTCGTAGCTTTCGTTGTCGAACGTGACGCCCGACACCCGCCCCACGACCACCCCCGCGCTCTTGATCGGCGCCCGCACCTTCAATCCCCCGATGTTAGCAAACTTGGCCTGCACCTGATACGTCTGGGCCGTCGAGAAAGAGGCCAAATTACCCACCTTTAGCGCAAGAAACAACAGTCCGGCGAAGCCGGCGGCGACAAAGACGCCGACCCAGATATCGATGGTGGAGCGTTTCATCTTGCGTTTCCTCCGGTGAACATGAGCGCGGTTAGCACGAAATCGAGAGCCAGGATGGCGAGCGAGGAGGTCACCACGGTGCGGGTGGTCGCCCCCGAGACCCCCTCCGCCGTGGGCGGGGCGTCGTAGCCTTCGAACACCGCGATCCAGGTCACGGCGACCCCGAACACGAGGCTCTTGATGACCCCGTTCAGCACGTCTTCGCGCACGTCCACCGACGCCTGCATCTGCGACCAGAAGGCGCCCTCGTCCACCCCGATCAGCTGCACCCCGATCAGGTAGCCGCCGAAGATGCCCATCGCCGAGAACATCGCCGCCAGCAGCGGCATCGAGATGACGCCGGCCCAGAACCTCGGCGCCACCACGCGCGCGATCGGGTCAACGGCCATCATTTCCATGGCGGCGATCTGCTCGGTCGCCTTCATGAGGCCGATTTCGGCGGTGATCGCCGATCCGGCGCGGCTGGCGAACAGCAGTCCGGCGACCACCGGGCCGAGCTCGCGCACCAGCGACAGCGCGACCAGAACCCCCAACGCTTCGCCCGAGCCGTAGCGCTGCAAGGTGTCGTAGCCCTGCAAGCCGAGCACCATGCCGACGAACAGGCCGGAGACCAGGATGATGATCATCGACAGCGAGCCGGCGAAGTAGATCTCGCGGATCGTCAGGCCGAAACGGCGGAAGGCGGTGCCCGAGTGCAGCAGCACGTAGCCGAAGAAGCGCGCGGCGAAACCGAGGCGCCAGATTTTCGACGTGACCGCATGGCCCAGGCCCTCGAGCCAATGGCGCAAGCCAGCCGGCGGCGTGGGCTCAGCCATTGGCGGCAGCCTCTGCAAGGTCGGCCTCGTAGCCGGGCGCGGGATAGTGGAACGGGATCGGCCCGTCCGGCTCGCCCCGCACGAACTGCTTCACGAAAGGCTCGCCGGAACACCGCAGTTCCTGCGGCGATCCCTGGGCCACGACCCGCCCGGCGGACACGAAGTAAACGTAGTCCACGATGGCGAAACACTCCTCGACGTCATGGCTGACGACGATGGAAGTCTGGCCCAGCGAGTCGTTCAGCGTGCGTATCAGCCGCGCGATCACCCCGAGCGAGATCGGGTCGAGCCCGGTGAACGGTTCGTCGTACAGCATGAGGCGGGGATCCAGCGCGATCGCGCGCGCGAGCGCGACGCGCCGCGCCATGCCGCCCGAGAGCGCCGAAGGCATCAATTCGGCAGCGCCGCGCAGCCCGACGGCCTCCAGTTTCAGCATCACCAGGTCGCGGATGAGATCGTCTGGAAGGTCGGTATGCTCGCGCATCTGGAATGCCACATTGTCAAACACCGTCATGTCGGTAAACAGGGCCCCGAACTGGAACAGCATGCCCATCTTCCTGCGCAGCGCGAAAACACCGGCGCTGTCCAGAGTGTTCAGGGTTTCGCCCAGCACCCGGGTGGTGCCCGCGCCCGCCTTGAGCCAGCCGGCGATGATCCGCAGCAGCGTCGTCTTGCCGCAGCCGGACTGGCCCATGATGCCCACGACGCTGCCCGGCTCGATGCGCAGGCTCACGCCATGCAGCACGGGCCGCGCGGCGTCGTAGCCGAACGAAACATTCTCTATCTCGACGATGGGAGCACTGGCCACGGCAGGAAGGATGCGCAACGGAAGCCGGGATTATAGTATCGACCACATGGAAGCCCCCGCGACCGCCGCTGCTTTTCGCGCCGAGGGGCTCGTCAAGCGCTTCGGCGCGCGCCGGGCCCTGGACGGCGTCGGGCTGGCGGTGGCGCCCGGGACGGCCGTAGGACTCGTCGGCGCCAACGGCGCCGGCAAAACCACCCTCATCAAGTGCGCCCTCGACCTCTGCGCTTTTGACGCCGGCCGGGTCGAAATCTTCGGGGTCGACAGCCGCCATGCGGGCGCCCGCGCGCGCCTCGCCTACGTGCCGGAACGCTTCGTGCCGCCCTATTACCTGCTCGGCCGCGAATTTCTCGCCATGACGCTTGAACTGGCGGGAGCGCGATTCGACGCCGCGCGGGCCCGGGCGCTCGCGGTGGAACTCGAGCTGGATCCGCAGGCACTCGAGCGTCCAGTGCGCCAGTTGTCCAAGGGCATGACGCAGAAGCTGGGCCTCGCCGGCTGCTTCCTGCTGGAACGGGACCTGTACATACTGGACGAGCCGATGAGCGGGCTCGATCCCGCCGGCCGGGTGGCGGTGAAGTCTGTGCTGGCGCGATTGCATCGCGGCGGGTGCGCGCTGTTTTTCACTTCGCACGTGCTCGCGGATGTCGAGGAGTTGTGCTCGGTGGTCGCCGTGCTGGACCGGGGCAGCCTGCGTTTTCGCGGCACGCCCGCCGAGCTGTGCCGGCGCTTCGGCGAGGACAATCTCGAGCGCGCCTTCCTGAGATGCATTAGAAGCGATATCGATGCCACTGCAGTCAGCGCCTGAAGGCCGGCCCCGCCTCCTCATCGTCGACGACGATGCGTTGATCGCCGATACGCTGTCGTTCGCGCTCGGCGCGGAATACGAGGTGCTCGCCTGCGAGTCCCGTCAGCACGCGATCGAGTTGCTGCGGCAGCTGCCCGAGGCGCCGCAGCTCGCGCTGGTGGACCTCGGACTGCCGCCCACGCCGCATTCGCCGGACCAGGGATTCCTGCTGATCGCCGACCTGCTGGCCCATTCGCCCGGGATGCGCATCTTCGTGCTGTCCGGGCAGAACGACGCCGCGCATGCGCGCCACGCACGGGCGCTGGGCGCCGCCGAATTCGTCGCCAAGCCCTGCGATCCGGCGGCGCTGAAGAAGATCCTGGCGCGCGCGCTGGCGGTGCGCCACGCGGAACTGCACCACGCCCGGGACGCCGAGGAACTGCTCGGCCAGAGCCCGGCGCTGATGAAGCTGAAGAGCCAGCTTGCGCAATTCGCCGACTCGCCGTTTCCGGTGCTCATCGAAGGCGAATCGGGCAGCGGCAAGGAACTGGTCGCGCAGAGCCTGCACCGGCTGTCGGCGCGCTCGGACAAGCCGTACTTCGCCCTCAACTGCGCGGCGATCGCGCCGACCCTGGTCGAGCCGACCCTGTTCGGCCACGCCAAGGGCGCTTTCACGGGCGCGCTGGCCACCAAGGCGGGCTATTTCGAGGACGCGGGCGACGGCACGCTGTTTCTCGACGAGATCGGCGAACTGCCGCTCGAGATGCAGGCCAAGCTGCTGCGCGTGCTCGAGAACGGCGAATACCAGCGCGTGGGCGAGACTGCCAGCCACAAGTCGCGCGCGCGCGTGATCGCCGCCAGCAACCGCGACCTGCGCCAGGAAGTCAGGAAGGGCGCGTTCCGCCCGGACCTGTATCACCGGCTCTCCGTATTCACGCTGGCCGTGCCGCCGCTGCGGGAAATGGAAGGCGACAAGCTGCTGCTGCTCGAGCACTTCCGCGGTTTCTACGCCGAGCAGTCGGGCGTACAGCCGTTTTCCCTGGATGAGGCTGCCGAGCGGCGCTGGCTCACCTACCCCTTCCCCGGCAACGTGCGCGAGCTGCGCAACATCGTGATCCGGCTGACGGCCAAGCACGCGGGCCGCCGGCTGCCGGCATCCGACCTGGAGCCGGAATTCGACCTCGCCTCCGACGCGCCGGCGGATGCCTCGCCGGGCGAAGGCGACGCGTTCGAGCAGGCGCTGCG
>CAZPNH010000174.1:0-5207 GCA_964587635.1 uncultured Bordetella sp. | reverse complement strand
GACGCCGACAAGGAAGGCTTCCTGCGCTCCGAGCGCTCGCTGATCCAGACCATCGGGCGCGCCGCGCGCCACCTCAACGGCAGCGCCATCCTCTACGCCGACCGCGTCACCGATTCCATGAAGCGCGCCATCGCCGAGACCGACCGGCGGCGCAACAAGCAGATTACGTACAACAAGGTGCACAACATCACGCCCATCGGCGTGAGCAAGCGCATCAAGGACCTGATCGACGGCGTGTACGACGCCGACGGCGCCCAGCAGGAGCTCAAGGCCGCGCAGGAAGGCGCGCGCGTTGATGCCATGAGCGAGAAGCAGCTCGCGCGCGAAATCCGTGCGCTGGAGAAGCAGATGCACGACTACGCGAAGAACCTGGAATTCGAGAAGGCCGCGGCCGCGCGCGACCAGCTCGGCGAGCTCAAGAAGCGCGTGTTCGGCGTCGCACTGCCCGCCGAATAGGATTTGTCCTCAGCCGGCGGCGGGCCGGGCGAGGAATTTCGCCTCGAAAACGTCCACCGGCACCGGCTTGCTGAACAGGTAGCCCTGCATCTCGTCGCATCTCAGCAGGTGCAGGATGCGCGACTGCTCTTCGGTTTCGACGCCTTCGGCCACCACCTTGAGCTTGAGAGAATGCGCCAGGCTGATGACGGTGGACACCAGCGCCAGGCCCTGCGGCCCGACGGTCATGCCGAGGATGAACGAGCGGTCGATCTTCAGCGTGTTCACGGGCAGCCGGGCCAGCTGGCTGAGCGAGGAATAGCCGGTGCCGAAGTCGTCGATGGCCACCGTGACGCCCAGGGTGCGGATCGCCTGCAGACTGGCGACGCTGTGCTGGACGTCCTCCATGATCAGGCTTTCGGTGATCTCCAGTTCCAGGCCGTCGGCGGCGCGCGTAGCGACACCGATCTCGCGCTCGATTTCGCCGACAAAACCGCGGTCGCGCAGCTGCAGGGGGGACACGTTGACGGCGATGCGCACGGCGGGCAGGCCCGCGTCGCGCCAGCGCAGGTAATCCGCGATGGCCTGTCGCAGCGCCCAGCGCCCGACTTCGCTGATGAGGCCGGTTTCCTCCAGGATCGGGATGAAGCGGCCGGGCGGCACCAGGCCCGTGCGCGGGTCGTTCCAGCGGATCAGCGCCTCGCAACCGGTGAGCAGGCCGCTGTCGAGGTTCACCTTCGGCTGGTAATGCAGCACGAATTCGTTTTTTTCGATCGCCTGGCGCAACTGGTTCTCCAGGGCGAGCTTTTCGGCGACCCGCTCGTTCATTGAATGCGTGTAGAACAGATACCGCTCGCCGCTCGACTTGGCCTTCTTCAGCGCGGCTTCGGCGTTTCTGAACAGCGTGTCCGCGTCCGCGCCGTCGGCGGGGAACATGGCGATGCCGAATTTGGCGGAAATCCGCAGCTCGATGCCGGCGATGCGGAACGGCGGGCCGAACACGTCCCCGATGCGCTGTTCTATCCTGCGCGCCACCTCTTCGTCGTTCTGCAGGTCCGGGACCATCACCGCGAAGTGGTCGGCGTCGAAGCGCGCGAGCCTGCCCGCGTCCACCAGGCCGGACGTGCGGTCCGCCACCGCCTTGATCAGCGCATCGCCCGCGGGCCGGCCCAGCGAGTCGTTGATGGTCTTGAATCTCTCGATGTCGAGGAAGACCAGCGCGAATTTGCGCCCCTGCGCCTGGGCCGCCACCACGCTTTGTGCGAGCCGCTCGTGGAACAGGGCGCGGTTGGCCAGCCCGGTGAGCGGATCGTGGTACGCGAGGTACTCGAGCTTGCCGCGCTTGTCCATGAGGTCCAGCGCGAACGACAGGTTCGATACCAGTTCGAGCAGCAGGCGCAACTCGTAGTCGTCGAACATGCCCGCTTCGATGGCCCGCAGGGAAACAACGCCGGCGACGCGTTTCTCGATGACGATCGGCAGCAGCGCGAGAGCGTAGTTTCCATTGCTCGTCAGCGCCGCCCGGTCGGGGATCCGCGGGTCTCCGGCGACGTCGTTGGAGACGATCGGCTCGCCGCCACGCAGCGCGCGCGCGAACAGGCTCGGGGCGCCTTCGGGATCGGCGTTGTACTGGTCGACCAGGCGCTGCAGCTCCCGCGAATCGGGTTCGGTGGAAGCGGCAATGCCGGCCTTGCCGTTCGAGTCGACCTCGATCACGCGCACCACGCTGAAACCGCCCTCGGACATGGCGATCCGGCAGACTTCCGCGAACAGCCCGGCGCGATCCCGGACACGCACGATCGCGCTGTTGATGCCGCTCAGCACCGCGTACACGCGGTTCAGGCGGAGCACGCCGGCCTCGGCCGCCTTGCGCACCGTCTCCTTGTCGATGTGATCGATGGCGAAGGCGATGTTCGCTGCAAGCGCGGTCAGCTGCCTGAGTTCGTCTTCTTGGAAGAAATCGGGTTCGCGGGCGTACAGCACGATCACGCCGACGGCCTCGTCCGAAACGACCAGCGGCAGCGCCGCCATCGATACGACGCCGAAAGCCGCGTTTATTCCGCCGAACGGCACCGCAGGATCGCTTTGCATGTCATTGGACAGGACGGGTTTCATCTCCCGCATTGCGCGCGCGCTAAGTGAGATCCCGTGCAAGGAACCTTCGGGCGATGAAAAAAGCTTGCGGACGGAATCCTGCAGTTCCCGCGGCCCCCCGGCGGTGGCGCTCTGCACGATCTTCCCAGCGACGCGGTCGGGGATGCCGATCCAGGTCATCCGGAATCCGCCGTCTTCGACCGCGATCCGGCACGCCTCCCGGAACAGTTCCTCGCGGTCGCGCACGCGAACGATCAGCGCATTGATGCCGCTCAGCATGGCGTATACGCGATTAAGGCGCCTGAGGCTTTGCTCGGCCTGCGTGCGCACGGTGATGTCGATCCCCATGCCGCTGATGCAGGCCTGCTGTCCGATCCGGACGAGCTTTCCAGTTAATAAATACGGGGTCCTGGTGAGATTCTTGGCGACGAATTCAGCCTCGACGGCCGCTTCGCCGGTGAGGAATACCTGCTTCATCTTTTCCGCGACGATTTGCTTCTCCGCTCCGGTGAACAGGTCCGAGGGCGACAGGCCGGCAATTTCCTCCGCCGAATAGCCGGACACCGCCTCGAAATTCTTGTTCCAGCGCAGGAACCTGCTCTGGTCGTCGATGAGGTAGAACAGGCCCGGCAGGCTGTCGAGCGCCGACTTGGTGAAATGCTGCTCCCGCAGCATCAGTTCCCCTGCGCGCTTGCGCTCGGTGATGTCGCGCGCGGATCCCACGATGATCCATCCCTCGCCGGCATGAAACGCGCGGCGGCGCGTTTCGATCGGAATCAGCGCGCCGTTCTTGTGGCGGTAATGGCCCTCCAGGATGCGCGATTTGCCGGTCTTTTCCGCGATGACTTCGTCGTACTCGCGCTCCAGGACTGTGCGCTCCGTGCCGAACAGCTCCATCGGCGTCATGCCGATGATTTCCTGCCTTGTGTAGCCGACCATGTCGCAGAGCGTCTGGTTGACATCCACGTAGCGCATGCTGGCCCGGTCCACTAGCACGATGGCGTCGCCCGAGCTGTCCATGGCCGTGCGGAAGCGCTGCAGGTCCTGCTCCGCTTGCTTGCGCTCGGTCACGTCCTGGGCCATGACGACGATGCCGATCACCCTGCCGTCGCGGTCGAAGTACGGGACCTTGTCCGTCTCGACCCACTTTTGCCGGCCGTGCGGACCCCCGAGAGACTCCACATATCCCAGCTTGGAGACGCCCGACCGCATCACCTCCAGATCGTCGGCATAGAAGCGGGCTGCATCCTGCGGGTAGATGTCCGCCGACGGCTTTCCTTCGATGTCGGCGACCGCCATGCCGGCGGCATCCGCCACCCGGCTGTTCACGCGCAGGATCCGGTTCTCCGTGTCCTTGAACCAGATCATCGCCGGCATCAAATCAAAGAGCACTCTCAATTCGGACTGTTGCCGCTGCTGCTCTTTCTCGGCGACCTTGCGGCCGGTGATCTCGGTCGCGACGCCGCGATAACCTGAAAAGGCGCCATCGACATCGAAGATCGGCTCGCCGCTTGTCTCGACGTACTGGAGCCTGCCGTCGCCGAGGATGCGGCTGTACTCGAATTTCCGGAACGGCTCGTGCGTGTCCAGCAGCGCGCGGTGTTCCTCCCAGCTGCAGCTGATCGGCACCACGCCGCCAAGTTCCCAGCGGTGCATCCCAACGGCCTTGTTCTGGTCCGGGCCCCAGCCCTCGACGCCTTCGCCGCCGGAAAATCCGACAAACCGGTGATGTTCGTCCTGCTCCCAGAACCAGTCGGAGGAGAGCATGGTCAGGCTGCGGAAGCGGGATTCGCTCCGGCGCAGGTACTGTTCGATCTGCTTGCGTCCGGTGACGTCGCGCGTGGATCCCACCACGAACTCGACGCTGCCGTCGGCCGCGACGGCCGGGGAAAAAATGTACTCGTAGTAGCCCTCCACCCCGGTCGGACTGTCGTACGCCGTCTCGTCCCTGATGGTGTTCTTGGTTTCGACCACTTCGCGCAGCTGCTGCTGCAGGCGCCGGGCCAGTTCATCCGGATAGCCGAGCTCGGCGAAATTCTTGCCGCTCACCCCCGCCATGGAGAGTCCCCACAGGTCGAGCAGCGGCTGGTTGACGAACATGACGCGGCCGTCCCGGTCGTAGATCTGGGCGAAGTCGCTCATGGCCGACAGCGCCGTGCTCAGCATCCGCTCCCGCCGCTCTGTTTTCAGCGACAGGGCCCTGAACGCGTCTTCCGCGAGGTTGCGGTCGGTGATGTTCAGGTGCATGACCACCGCGCCGTTCGGAGGGTCGCCGGGCAGGGGGGCGACCAGCATCAGGAACCAGCGCTGTTCCTCGGGCGAGTGGCAGGGATATTCCAGCGAAAAGGTTTTCGCGCTGCCGTCCAGCACCGAGCGGATTCCGGCGCCGACTTCGCGCGCCTCGTCGGCGTGATCGCCCCGCGCCTGATCGCAGATGTCGAGGTAATTGACTCCGACCGCGTGTCCCGGGTAGTGCAGCGCGTTGTCCACGCCGAAGCGCCGCCATGTCTCGTTCACCGAGATGATGAGGCCCCGGGCATCCAGCAGGGCGATATGCGCGGGCAGGGCGCTCAGGATTGCGGCCTGCCGTGCCGCCTCGGCCTGCCGCAACTGCTCCTGGACGCCGCGCATCAGGAACATGCGGCCGCTGCGGTCCACCACCGAATCCAGCTCGCCGC
>CAZPNH010000173.1:0-5209 GCA_964587635.1 uncultured Bordetella sp. | reverse complement strand
TCGGATTCGTCGGCCTCGGATTTCTCTGGTGGGTAGTGCGCGGCGCGACCGCCGGCGTGCCGGGCAAACGCCAGGCATTCGTGGAACTGCTGGTCGGCTTCGTCAACGAGCAGGCGCGAGGGATCTTCAAGCACGGCGACAGTGACAAATTCCTCGCGCCCGCGGCGCTCACGGTGTTCGTGTGGGTGCTGCTGATGAACTCGATGGATTTCCTGCCGGTGGATTGGGTGGCTCTGGCTACGCACCACATTTCCGAGCACGGGTTCCGCATCGTGCCGACCGCCGACGTGAACACCACCTTCGCGCTGGCGCTCACGGTCTGGTTCCTGATGATCTGGTTTTCGATCGCCGCGAAGGGCTTGGGCGGATGGATACACGAACTCTTCACCGCGCCGTTCGGGCCTTGGCTGTTCCCGGCGAACCTGCTGTTCAACGCCATCGAGCTGCTGTCCAAGCCGCTGTCGCACTCGCTGCGGCTGTACGGCAACATGTACGCCGGCGAAATCATCTTCCTGCTGCTCTGGATGTGGGCGGCCACCGGCATTGCCGGCACCATCTTCGGCTCGCTCCTCGGGCTGGGATGGGCGATTTTCCACATCCTGATCGTCGCGCTGCAGGCTTACGTTTTCATGATGCTCACCATCGTCTACATCGCGATGGCGCACGAGCATCACTGACCCCTTTTTTACGCAACCAACCACCGGTCTTTCCCGCTCAGCTCAGAAAGGAATCAAAAAATGGACAAACTTCAACTCATCGCGATGGTGCAGGCTTACACCAGCGTCGGCATCGGCCTCATGATCGGCCTGGGCGCGCTCGGCGCCTGCGTCGGCGTGGGCATCATGTGCAGCCGCTTCCTCGAGGCCGCCGCGCGCCAGCCCGAACTGACCGATTCGCTGCAGGCCAAGGTGTTCCTGCTGCTCGGCCTGATCGACGCGTCGTTCATCATCGGCGTCGGTCTCGCGCTCTGGTTCGCCACCGGCAATCCGTTGCTCGCGTGACTCGGCTAAGACCCTCGGCGCCGTTTCAGGGGGACGCATGAATATCAACTTCACGCTATTCGCGCAGGCGATCGTTTTCCTTGCGTTCATCGGCTTTACTGTCAGGTTCGTCTGGCCGCCGCTGCTGCGGGCCATCGAGGCACGCCAGAAGACAATCTCCGACGGGCTGGCGGCCGCCGAGCAGGGCAAGAAGTCGCTCGAGGTGTCGAGCAAGCAGGCCGAAGTGGCAATCCAGGAGGCGCGCGCGCGCGCCGCCGAGATCATCGCGCAGGCCGAGAAGCGCGACGCGCAGATGGTCGAGGCGGCGAAAATCGCCGCCAAGGCCGAGGGCGACCGCGAAAAGGCCGCCGCCAAGGCCGACATCCAGCAGGAAGCGCAGCGCGCGCGCGAGCAGCTGCGCGAGCAGCTCGCCGCGCTGGCCGTCGCCGGGGCGGAAAAGATCCTGCGCCGCGAAGTGGACGCCAAGGCGCACGCTGAACTTCTCGACGGCATCAAGAAGCAACTGTAGCCGGGAAACCCGTGGCCGAACCCAGCACCATCGCCCGACCGTACGCGGAAGCCGCCTTCAGGCTGGCTGACGCCCAGGGCAAGCTCGCCGACTGGTCGGCGGCGCTCGCCAATCTGTCCGCGGTGGCGGCGGACGAGCGCGTGCGCTCGGCGATCGGCGACCCGAATTTTCCGGCCGCCAAGGTCGCCGGGCTGTTCATTTCCATCCTCTCCGGAAAACTCACGGGCGAAGGCGAAAACTTCGTGCGGGTGCTGGCCGAGAACGGCCGCCTCGACGTGCTCGCGGAAATCCGCGCGCAGTACGAGGCGCTGAAGAACGAACGTGAAGGCGTCGTCGAAGCCGACATCAGCACTGCGTTCGAGATGGACCAGGCTCAGCTTGCCGACCTGGTATCCAGACTGGAGAAGAAAACCGGCCGCAAGGTGCGGGCCCGCGTCAGCGTGGACAAGTCCCTCATCGGCGGCGTGAAAATCGCCATCGGCGATCAGGTTATCGACGGTTCCGCGCGCGCGCAGCTGGCGGCGCTCGAAACCGCATTGAAGACATAGAAGCAGGACGCTTAAGGAGTAGTCATGCAACTGAATCCCTCCGAAATTTCGGAACTCATCAAGAACCGCATCCAGAACATGGATGCCGGCGCGCAGATGCGCACGCAGGGCACCGTCGTGTCCGTGACCGACGGCATCTGCCGCGTTCACGGCCTGTCGGACGTGATGCAGGGCGAAATGCTGGAGTTCCCGAAGAACACCTTCGGCCTGGCGCTGAACCTGGAGCGCGACTCGGTCGGCGCGGTGATCCTGGGCGAATACGAGCACATCACCGAGGGCGACACGGTCAAGTGCACCGGCAAGATCCTGTCGGTGCCGATCGGCCCCGAGCTGCTCGGCCGCGTGGTGAACTCGCTGGGCGCGCCCATCGACGGCAAGGGCCCCATCAACGCCAAGCTGAGCGACGTCATCGAGAAGGTCGCCCCGGGCGTGATCGCGCGCCAGTCGGTATCGCAGCCGGTGCAGACCGGCCTCAAGGCGATCGACGCCATGGTGCCGGTGGGACGCGGCCAGCGCGAGCTCATCATCGGCGACCGCCAGACCGGCAAGACGGCGGTGGCGGTGGATACGATCATCAACCAGAAGGGCAAAGACCTGTTCTGCGTCTATGTCGCGATCGGCCAGAAAGCGTCGACGGTCGCCAACGTGGTGCGCAAGCTCGAAGAGCACGGCGCCATGGCGTACACCATCGTCGTGGCCGCGACTGCCTCGGAATCCGCGGCCATGCAATTCATCGCGCCATACGCCGGTTGCACCATGGGCGAATACTTCCGCGATCGCGGCCAGGACGCACTCATCATTTACGACGATTTGACCAAGCAGGCCTGGGCCTACCGCCAGGTGTCGCTGCTGCTGCGCCGCCCGCCGGGCCGCGAAGCCTATCCCGGCGACGTGTTCTACCTGCACTCGCGGCTGCTGGAGCGCGCCGCGCGCGTGAACCCGGACTACGTCGAGAAATTCACCAAAGGCGCGGTCAAGGGCAAGACCGGCTCGCTCACCGCGCTGCCGATCATCGAAACCCAGGCGGGCGATGTGACCGCGTTCGTGCCAACCAACGTGATCTCCATCACCGACGGCCAGATCTTCCTCGAAACCGACCTATTCAACGCCGGCATCCGGCCCGCGATCAACGCCGGCGTCTCGGTATCCCGGGTCGGCGGCGCCGCGCAGACCAAGATCATGAAGAGGAAGGACACGGGCGGCGGCGTGCGACTCGCGCTCGCGCAGTACCGCGAACTCGCGGCCTTCGCGCAGTTCGCCTCCGATCTGGACGAGGCCACGCGCAAGCAGCTCGAACTGGGCCGCATGGTCACCGAGCTCATGAAGCAGGCGCAGTACCACCCGCAGCAGGTGTGGGAGATGGCACTGACGCTTTTCGCGGTCAACAACGGCTTCTTCAACGACATCGACGTGAAGAAGGCGCTCGCCGCCGAGCGCTCGATGCGCGATTACGTGAAGACCAAGTACGCCGACCTCATCAAGCGCATCGAGGACAAGAGCGACCTTCCCGCCGACGACGAGAAGGCGCTCAAGTCGGCGATCGAGGACTGGAAGAAGAACGGTTCCTACTAGGCCGATAAGCCATGCCAGGCACCAAAGAAATACGGGTGAAGATCAAGAGTGTGCAGAACACTCGGAAAATCACCAAGGCGATGGAAATGGTCGCCGCCTCGAAAATGCGCAAGGCGCAGGAGCGCATGCGCGCGGCGCGCCCGTACGGCGAAAAGATCCGCAATGTCGCCGCGCATATCAGCCACGCCAACCCGGAGTACCGCCACCCGTTTCTGGTGCCGCGCGATACCGTGAAGCGCGTCGGCCTAATCGTCATCACCACCGACAAGGGCCTGTGCGGAGCGTTGAACACCAACCTGCTGCGCATGGCGCTGAACCAGTACAAGGCCTGGCAGGCGGAAGGCGAGGAAGTCGACGTCTGCTGCATCGGCAACAAGGGTTTCGGCTTCATGCAGCGCCTGGGTGCGAACATCGTGTCGCACGCCATCCAGATCGGCGACCGCCCGCAGATGGACAAGCTGATCGGCACCATCAAGGTCATGCTCGACAGCTATACGAAGGATCGTTTCGACCGCCTGGTGATCGGCTACACCCGCTTCCTGAACACCATGAAGCAGGAGCCGGTCATGGAGCAATTGCTGCCGCTGTCGGGCGATCGCCTGGGCGCGCCGGAGACGGTGTGGGACTACCTGTATGAGCCGGAAGCCAAGGTGGTGCTCGACCAAGTGATGACGCGCTATATCGAGGCGATCATTTTCCAGGCTGTGGCCGAGAACATGGCTTCCGAGCAGTCGGCGCGCATGGTGGCGATGAAGGCCGCCTCCGACAACGCGCGCGACCTGATCGACGAGCTGACGCTGATCTACAACAAGAACCGCCAGGCCGGCATCACCAAAGAGCTTTCTGAAATTGTGGGCGGCGCAGCCGCCGTATAAAGGAACGAACCATGGCACAAGCACAAGGAACGATCGTTCAATGCGTCGGCGCAGTCACCGACATTGAATTTCCCCGCGACGGGATGCCGAAGGTCTATGACGCGCTCAAGCTCGCCGATACGGGCGAGGGTGGGCTCGTCGAAAAAGGCCTTACCTTCGAAGTCGAGCAGCAGCTCGGCGACGGCGTGGTGCGCTGCATCGCACTCGGATCCTCCGACGGCCTGCGCCGCGGCATGAAAGTGAACAACACCGGCGGCCCGATCTCGGTTCCGGTGGGCCTGGGGACGCTCGGCCGCATCATGGACGTGCTCGGCAGGCCGATCGACGACGGCGGCCCGATCAAGTCCGACAAGCTGCGCTCGATCCACCAAGCGGCGCCCAAGTTCGACGAGCTGTCGCCGTCGGTGGAACTGCTCGAGACCGGCATCAAGGTAATCGATCTCATCTGCCCGTTCGCCAAGGGCGGAAAAATCGGCCTGTTCGGCGGCGCCGGCGTCGGCAAGACCGTGAACATGCTGGAGCTGATCAACAACATCGCGACCCAGCACTCGGGTCTTTCGGTGTTCGCGGGCGTCGGCGAACGGACTCGCGAGGGCAACGACTTCTACCACGAGATGATCGAGGCGGAAGTGGTAAAGCTAGACAACCTCACCGACTCGAAAGTGGCGATGGTGTTCGGTCAGATGAACGAGCCGCCCGGCAACC
>CAZPNH010000172.1:0-5220 GCA_964587635.1 uncultured Bordetella sp. | reverse complement strand
GCCGGCGGATCCCGGCGACGTCGGGGATCGTTTCTATGTCAAAGGCGAGGACCGTGCTCAATCCGGAAACACCCCGGTCGAGAGGTAGCGGTCGCCGCGGTCGCAGATGATGGTGACGATCACCGCGTCCTTGAGCTCTTTGGCGACGCGCAGCGCGACGGCGGTGGCGCCGCCGGACGAGATGCCGGCGAAAATGCCTTCTTCGCGCGCCAGGCGCCGCGCCATTTCCTCGGCGTCGGCCTGGCTGACGTATTCCATGCGATCGACGCGCGCTTTTTCGTAGATTTTCGGCAGGTAGGCCTCGGGCCACTTGCGGATGCCCGGGATCTGCGAGCCTTCCTCGGGCTGGCAGCCGATGATCTGGATGGCCGGGTTCTTCTCCTTGAAGAAGCGCGCGCAGCCCATGATGGTGCCGGTGGTGCCCATCGAGGAGACGAAATGCGTGATCCTGCCCCCGGTGTCGCGCCAGATCTCCGGCCCCGTGGTTTCGTAATGCGCGCGCGGGTTGTCGGGATTGGCGAACTGGTCGAGCATGATGCCCTTCTTCTCCCGCACCATTTTCTCGGCCAGGTCGCGCGCCGCCTCCATGCCGCCCTTCTGCGGCGTGAGGATGATCTGGGCGCCGAAGGCGCGCATGGTCTGCCGGCGCTCCACCGACAGGTGCTCGGGCATGATGAGCACCATTTTGTAGCCGCGGATCGCCGCGGCCATCGCCAGCGCGATGCCGGTGTTGCCCGACGTGGGCTCGATCAGCACGTCGCCCGGCCTGATTTCGCCGCGCGCCTCGGCGCCGCGGATCATCGAGATCGCCGGCCGGTCCTTCACCGAGCCGGCCGGGTTGTTGCCCTCCAGCTTGGCGAGGATGACGTTCCTGTTTTTTTCCGATTCGGCATCCAGGCGCTGCAGCCGCACGAGCGGCGTGTTGCCGATGAAATCCTCGATGGTCTTGTTCATGGTTTCATCAATTCCCGCACATAAGCGGCGACGCCCTCTTCCACCGGCATGAACTCGTGCTGGCAGCCCGCGGCGCGCAGCTGCGTCAGGTCGGCCTGGGTGTAGCTCTGGTACTTGCCGACCAGCGTCTCGGGGAAGGGAATGTATTCGATCATTTCCTTCTGCGTCAGCTCTTCGGCGGAAAAATCGGAACCGTTCACGGCGTTGATCACCGCCACGGCGACGTCGTTGAAGGTCTGCGCGCGCCCGGTGCCGCAGTTGAAGATGCCCGACACGTCGCGGTTGTCCAGCAGGAACAGGTTGACCGCCGCCGCGTCGTCCACGTGCACGAAGTCGCGCTGCTGCTCGCCGTCGCCGTAGCCGCCGCCGCCCTCGAACAGCTTCACGCGTCCCCCGGCGCGGAACTGGTTGAAGGCATGGAAGGCCACCGAGGCCATGCGCCCCTTGTGCGCCTCGTTCGGGCCGTAGACGTTGAAATAGCGCAGGCCCGCGACCTGGGCGTTGCGGCCTTCGATACGCTTGCGCACGTACTGGTCGAAAAGGAATTTCGAATAGGCGTAGACGTTGAGCGGGTTCTCGTTCTCGCGCGCCTCGGCGAATTCCCGCCCGGCGCCATAGACCGCGGCCGACGAGGCGTAGATGAACGGCACCTCGTCTTCCTGGCACCAGTCGAACAGCGCCTTGGAATAGGCGTAGTTGTTCTCCATTACGTAGCGGCCGTCGGTCTCCATGGTGTCGGAGCAGGCGCCCTGGTGGAACACCGCCTCGACGGCGCCGTCCAGGCGCCCGGTTTCGATCTGCGAGAGGAATTCGCGCTTGTCGAGGTAGTCCTCGATCTCCACGCCGGCCAGGTTCCGCGCCTTGGCGCCGTTCTCCAGGTCGTCCACCGCAAGGATGTCGCTGATGCCGGCGCGGTTGAGCGCGGCGACCAGCCTCGATCCGATGAATCCTGCAGCGCCGGTGACGACATGGACCATGGTTATCCGTTCTTCCGGTTAGGTGCGCACGTGATCACGCGCTCACGTTGCGAACAGTTCTTTGCGGGTCACGACGGCCGTGCCGAGCTTGGCGACCTTGATGCCGCCCGCGCGGTTGGCGATGCGCATCGCCTGCTCGAGCCGCACGCCGGAGGCCAGCATGGTGGCGAGCGCCGCGATCACGGTATCGCCCGCGCCGCTGACGTCGAACACCTCGCGGGCCTCGGCCCGCACGTGTACCGGCTTTTTCTTCGAGTACAGCGACATGCCTTCGTGGCCGCGCGTGAGCAGCAGCGCGTCCAGGCCTAGCTGCGCGCGCAGGCGCCGCACGCGCCGCTCCAGGTCGGCTTCCGTCTTCCAGCTGCCGACCACGTCGGCCAGCTCCTGGCGGTTCGGGGTGATCACATGCGCCCCCTTGTAGCGCGACCAGTCGTCGCCCTTGGGATCGACCAGCACGCGTTTTCCCGCCGCGCGGGCCAGCCCGATCATTTTCGCGATGTGCGCCAGGCCGCCCTTGCCGTAATCCGACAGGATCACCACGTCGCAGGACGGCAGCGCGGCCCTGAAATCGGCCAGCTTGGAGGCGAGCGCCTCGCCCGAGGGCGCGGTCTCGAAATCTATGCGCAGCAGCTGCTGCTTGGAGAGCACCCGCAGCTTCACCGTCGTTGGGGTCTTCGGGTCGCGGTACAGGTTTGCCTGGATGCCGGCTTCCTTGACCATTTTTTCGAGCCGATCGCCCGCTTCGTCCGCGCCCGTCACCGAAAGCAGCCGCGTGCGCGCGCCGAGCGCGGCGCAGTTGTTGGCGACGTTGGCCGCGCCGCCCAGCCGCTCTTCCTGGTTGCGGAAGCGCACCACCGGCACCGGCGCTTCGGGCGAGACGCGCGTGACATCGCCGAACCAGTACCGGTCGAGCATGACGTCGCCGACCACCAGCACGCGCGCTTTCCTGGTGTCAGGAACGCCCTTGCGCGTTGGCAGGGCCTTCACTGCTTCCGCCCAACGGGGAAATATTCGAAACCGAGCGCGCGCACCATGGCGGGATCGTACAGGTTCCGGCCGTCGAATATCGCCGGCGTCTTGAGGGTTTTCTTGAGCGCCGCGAAATCCGGCGCGCGAAATTCCGCCCACTCGGTGACGATCGCGAGCGCGTCGCAGCCCTGCAGCGCGTCGGTCGCCGATGCCGCGAATGCCACGCCCTGGATATCCGGCTTCGCGACAGGGTCATAGGCGCGGACCCCGGCGCCCGCCGCCAGCAGGTCGGCGATCAGCACCAGGCTGGGCGCCTCGCGCATGTCGTCGGTGTTGGGCTTGAAAGCCAGGCCCCAGACCGCGATGCGCTTGCCCTTCAGATCCTTGCCGAAGCGCGCCTGGATCTTGCCGCCGAGCAGGTGCTTCTGCGCCTCGTTGGCCTGCTCCACCGCCGCCATCACGCGCAGCGGCCGCCCCGCGTCCGCGCCGATGCGCTGCAGCGCCTTGACGTCCTTCGGGAAGCAGGAGCCGCCGAAGCCGGCGCCCGGGTACAAGAAGTGCGTGCCGATGCGCGGGTCGGAACCGATGCCCTTGCGCACCTCCTCGATGTCGGCGCCCAGCGCCTCGGCGAGATTGGCGAGCTCGTTCATGAACGAGATGCGCGTCGCCAGCATGGCGTTGGCGGCGTACTTGGCGAGTTCCGCCGAGCGCACGCCCATCACCATCATGCGCTCGTGGTTGCGTTGGAACGGCGCGTAGAGCTCGCGCAGCAGCGCTGTCGCACGCTCGTCCTCCGAGCCGACGATGATGCGGTCGGGCCGCATGAAGTCCTCGACCGCGGCGCCCTCCTTCAGGAACTCGGGATTCGAGACGACGCTGAAAGGATGTTTTGCCTTTTTCTTCAAAAGTTCTTCTTCAATCGCCGCACGCACTTTGTCCGCCGTCCCCACCGGGACCGTGGATTTGTTCACCACCACCCGGTAACCGTCCATGTGGCGGCCGATCGCGCGCGCCGCCTCGAGCACGTATTTGAGGTCGGCCGAGCCGTCCTCGCCCGGCGGCGTGCCGACCGCGATGAGCTGCAGCACGCCGTGCGCCACGCCCGCCGCGACATCCGTTGAAAACGTGAGGCGCCCCGCTTCGCGGTTGCGCTTCACCACGGGCTCCAGCCCCGGCTCATAGATGGGAATCCGGCCGTCATTCAACGCGCGCACCTTGGCGGCGTCCACGTCCAGGCACAGCACGTGGTTGCCCATGTCCGCGAGGCAGGCCCCGGTGACGAGACCGACGTAGCCGGTGCCAACGACGGTGATTTTCATGGTGTGAGGTCGAATTCTTCGGTACGCCGCGGCGGATAGGTCTCCCAGCCGCCGCAGGCCGGGCACAGCCAGTGGAACTGGCGTGCCTTGAAGCCGCAGTTCTCGCAGCGGTAGCGCGCCAGCCGCCGCGTGTGACTGTGCACGAGATTTCTTACAAGTTCGAGATCGCGCCGCCGTTCCGGATTCGCCGCGCCCACGATCTGCGCTTCCAGCAGCCGGTCCAGGCCGAGCAGGGTGGGATTGCGCCGCAGCTCGTCGCGCACCAGCTTGTAGGCGGCCTCGGCGCCCTTCGATTCGAGCGTGTACTGGAACACCGCGTCGAGCAGGTCGAGCGAGGGATAGCGCTCGAGGTAGCCCGCGAGCAGCGTCAGCCCCTCGTCGAACTTGCCGGCCTCGCGGTGCGCCTCGAGCAGGCGCTGCGCCACCAGCGCGAGATAGGCCGGGTTCTGCGACTCGATGCGCTTCCAGTTCTCGATCGCCCGATCGAGGCTGCCGGCGCGCTCCAGGTCTCCCAGCTGGATGCTGGCGCGCACGCTCTTGCGGTTCGCCTCCAGCGCCGCTTCCAGGTGCGCGCGCGCGGCATCGGGCCGCGAGTGCGTCGCCTCGGTGGTCGCCAGCTCGCAGAGGAAGTGGGCCGTCTCCTTGGCGCGCGACTCCCCGGTTTCGAGCTCCAGCCGTTTCGCCATCGACGCGGCCTTTTCCCAGTCCTTCTCCTGCTGGAAAATTTCCAGCAGGAAGCGCCGCGCTTCGCCGGCCTGGGGGCCGTCGGACAATTTCTGGAAGACTTCCTCCGCGCGATCGAGGATGCCCGCCTTCAGATAATCCTGGCCCAGCTCGAACACCGCCGCGGCGCGCTGCTCCGGCGCGAGGTCGGCGCGCTCGAGCAGGTGCTGGTGCATGCGGATGGCGCGGTCGTATTCGCCGCGCCGCCGGAACAGGCTGCCGAGCGCGAAGTGCAGCTCGACCGTCTCGGGGTCCACCTTGACCACCTCGATGAACGC
>CAZPNH010000171.1:0-5260 GCA_964587635.1 uncultured Bordetella sp. | reverse complement strand
GCATATCGACAAGGCGTTGCAAGAGGCCGCGCGCGTGCTGAAGCCTGGCGGGAGGTTTTACTGTCTTGAGTTCAGTCCCGGGGTGAAACGCGGCTTGAAACCGCTTTACGATCGTTATTGCACGGAAGTTCTGCCCCGCCTTGGCGGCTGGGTGGCGCAGGCGGTCACCTCGGTGGCGGGATCGTCGGCATGGTTCGAGCGCGGCTATGTCACCTATTCCAATGCGGCCAAGCGCGAAAATCTTGGCGTCTCGCGCAAGATGCTCGAGCGCCATGGCGCGGTCAGCGAAGCGACCGCGCGCGCGATGGCGCGCGGCGCGCTGAAGCGCGGCGGGGGCACGGTCGCGGTGTCGGTCACCGGCATCGCCGGGCCGGGCGGCGGTTCGCCCGGAAAGCCGGTCGGCACGGTCTGTTTCGCCTACGCGCGCGGGCGTAGAATCCGCAGCGAAACGAAGCGCTTCAAGGGCAACCGCATGAGCGTTCGGCGTCAATCGGTGATCCAGGCCCTGCGGGGGGTACTGCAGTGCCTGTGAGCGCTGCCGCGAAGATTCGTCCCGCCGCGGTGGCCGGTGCGTTCTACCCAGGCAATGCGCCCCAGCTGACCGCGGAAATCGGCGAACTGCTGGATGGCGTCGAGCGCCTGGAACCGAAATTCGGTTTTCCCAAGGCGCTCATCGTCCCCCACGCCGGCTACATCTATTCCGGGCCGGTCGCGGCGCGCGCCTACGACGAGCTCGCGGCCGCGCGCGGCATCGTCTGGCGCGTGGTGCTGCTGGGGCCCACGCACTACGTGGCGGGCCGCGGCCTCGCGCTGCCGGTGGCGGACGCATTCGACACCCCGCTCGGCCGCATCCCGGTGGATGCGGCGGCAATCGCGGCGCTCGCCGACTTGAAGCAGGTGGTGCGCAGCGAGCCCGCGCACGCGCAGGAGCATTCGCTGGAGGTGCAGCTGCCGTTCCTGCAGCGGGTGCTGGGCGAGTTCACGCTGGTGCCGCTGGCGACCGGCGCCGCCACCCGGGAGGAAGTCGCCGAGGTCCTCGAACGGCTCTGGGGCGGGCCGGAGACGTTGATCGTCATCAGCACCGACATGTCGCACTACCATTCCTATGACGAAGCCAGGCGCATCGATGGCGCGACCCTGCAGCGCATCGCCGGCCTGGCGACGGATCTCAACCACGACGAAGCCTGCGGCGCGACGGCGCTGAACGGTTTCCTGGCGCTGGCGAAAAAAAAGGCGTTGTCGATCAGGCTGCTCACCGCGTGCAACTCGGGCGATACCGCGGGCGGCAAAACGCGCGTGGTCGGCTATGCCTCATTCGCGCTCTACGAAGGCGGCGAGGTCTCGGCGGAGGAAGCCGGCCGGACCCTGCTCGAGATCGCCAAGGGCGCGATCTCCAACGGCCTCGGCCTGAAATCGGTGCCGACAAAAACCAACCACGCGCCCTGGCTGCTGCAGCCGGGCGCGACCTTCGTCACGCTGACCAAGGGCGGGCAGCTGCGCGGCTGCATCGGCAGCCTGTCCGCGGCGCGCCCGCTCGGGCAGGACGTCGCGTCCAACGCGCGCGCGGCGGCGTTCCAGGACCCGCGCTTTCCGAAGCTCAAGCGCGACGAGTGGCCGCGCTGCGACGTCGAAGTGTCGCTGCTGTCGGCGCCCAAGCCGATCCAGTTCGCCGACGAAGCCGACCTGTTCGCGCAGATCGACGCGGGCGAGGACGGCCTGATCCTGGAATGCGGGGAGCAGCGCGCGACCTATCTGCCGCAGGTGTGGGAAGTGCTGTCCGACAAGCGCCAGTTCCTCGACGAGCTGAAGAAGAAAGCCGGCATCCCCGCGGACACGCGCCTCGCGCGCTGCCGCATCTCGCGCTACCGCGTAAAGAAGTTCGCCACGAAGAAGTCCTGAATGGAGGCGCGCTGGTGGCACAGCCTCGGCGACGGCCGCATCCAGTGCGATCTCTGCCCGCGCGACTGCCGCCTGCACGAGGGCCAGCGCGGCCTGTGCTTCGTGCGCAAGATGGAAAACGGGCGGATGGTGCTGACCACCGACGGCCGCTCCTCGGGTTTCTGCGTCGATCCGGTGGAGAAAAAACCGCTCAACCAGTTCTATCCGGGCACCAGCATTCTTTCCTTCGGTACCGCCGGCTGCAACCTCGCCTGCAAGTTCTGCCAGAACTGGGACATCTCCAAATCCCGCGAAATGGACCGGCTGATGGACGAGGCGACGCCGGACATGATCGCGTCCGCCGCCGTGCGGCTGGGCTGCAAGTCGGTCGCCTTCACCTACAACGACCCGGTGATTTTCGCCGAGTACGCCATGGACATCGCCGATGCCTGCCACGCGCGCGGGGTGCAGACGGTGGCGGTCACCGCCGGCTACATGCATGACGCGCCGCGGCGCGCGTTCTACGAAAAAATGGACGCGGCCAACGTGGACCTGAAGGCCTTTACCGACGACTTCTACTACCAGGTGTGCGGCGGCCGGCTGCAGCCGGTGCTGGATACGCTCGAATATCTGGTCAGGGAAACGCGGGTCTGGACGGAAATCACCACGCTGCTGATTCCGGGCAAGAACGATTCGGACGAGGAGCTGAAGGCCGAATGCAAATGGATCATGCAGCACCTCGGGCCAGACGTGCCGCTGCATTTCACGGCATTCCATCCGGACTGGAAGATGACCGACGTGGGGCCCACGCCGCCTGCGACGCTCACGCGCGCGCGGGAGATCGCGCGGCTCGCCGGCCTGCGCTACGTCTACACCGGCAACGTGCATGACGAGGAGGGCGGCACGACCTACTGCCCGTCATGCGAGAACGCGGTGGTGGTGCGCGACTGGTACGAGATCCGCAGCTACCGCCTGAGCGACGGCGGCGCCTGCATGCATTGCGGCGCGCAGCTGGGCGGCCGCTACCAGAAGTTCGGCAAGCCATTTGGCTCGAAGCGCATTCCCGTCCGTCTCTCTGCAAGCGTCGGGGCGCGGCGACAGGGGAACTGAGGAACGAGTTTCGCGCCTGGCACTCCAACCTCCATGGACGGGAGGTTTCTGCTGGCGGGACTATGCGGTGTCGCGGTGCTCGCCGCCTGCTCGACGCGGCCGCCCGAGATGCCCGCGACGCAGCAGCACAGCATGCAGCCTTCAGCACCCGCGCCTTTGATCCCGCCCCTGACGCTCGACAGCTACAAGAAGGAGTTTGCGCGCCGCGTCGCGCGCGCGAGCCCGGATATTTTCGAAGAACCGCTACCGGAAATGTTCAAGTCCATCGTCGTGCTGGACATTGCGATCGACCGCGAAGGCAATCTGGCGCGCGTCTCGGTGCGCCGTTCGAACGGCTATCAAGCGTTGGAAAGGAAGGCCATGGAAAGCGTGCGCAATGCGGCGCCTTTCGGCGCGCCAGCCTTCACGCTGCGGGAGCGCGACGGTTCGGTGAATTTCCTGGAAACCTTCCTGTTCCGCGACGACGGCCGCTTCCGGATCCTCAGCCTCGTTCCCTAACGCCGGTCAGCGCAAGGCGTTTCTGAAAAACGCCACGACCTCGAGCGAGAGCTGCGACTGAAAGGACTCGCGATCGAAGCCCGGCGGGTCCTGCGCCGCCGGGCCGAACAGGGCCCGGAATTCCGCGACGGGCGGCGCGATGAACGAATAGTGGCCCGCGCCCGGCGCAAGGCGCGCGGCCGCGGAGGGAAGCTGCCGGCGCAGGTACTCATAGTGGTACGGCCTCGCCAGCGCTTCGTCGAGCTCGGCGCCGATTAGCGCCACGGTCGCGCGCGAATCCTTGAACGAGCCCGGCGCGAACCCGAAGCCCAATGGCGCCAGCAGGATCGCCGCGCGGATGCGCGGATCGGCCACGTTTCCCGACGCGGGGACCGATGCCGGCAGCACGAGCGGCGTTCCTCCGGGCGCGACCCCGAGCTTGGGGTCGGCAAACGCGCAGGCCGGATCATCCTTCACCGTCTCGCAATGCACGCGCAGCCGGTCCCAGTCGGGAACGCCGCCGATCAGGGCGGCGACGGCGTAGCCGCCCGCCGAATGGCCGATGGCGCCGATGCGGTTTCCATCGAGGCGGTCTTTCCATTCGGGATCGGCGAGCAGTTCGTCGAGCACGCGCGACAGCTGCCGCGGCCGCTCATAGGGAAAGCGCGCATCGGCGACCAGGGAACGGTCGCGATAGTTGTCCCCCGGATGCATCGGCGCGGCAACCACGAAGCCGGCGTGCGCGAGCGCCAGCGCAAAGCGGTAGTGGCTCAGCGAGCTGCCGCCGGTGCCGTGGGAGATGACGATCAACGGAAATACGCCCGGCGCGACCGCCGCGCGCATCGCGACCTGCATCCGGTACGGGCCGAAGCCCGTATCGGCCTCCGGCGCGGCGCTCGGGTACCAGAGCGCGACATCCATGTACCCGCCGTAGTACGGCAGCTTGAGCGCGCGGAAGCCCGCCTGGAAAGTTTGCGCCTGGGCGGACAGCGCGGCGGCCAGCAGCGCCGCTCCTGCAAAGCTGCGCCAGCCCATGTCAGTTCTTCAGCAGGTCCATCAGCGCGGTGTTGTCCCAGCGTCCGTTGCCCCGCGAGCAGATGCGCCCGTAGTACTGCTCGATGAGCGCGGTGTTCGGCAGCGGCGCGCCGTTCTTCTTCGCCTCCGCCAGCGCGATGTTCAGGTCCTTGCGCATCCACTCGCTGGCGAAGCCGAACCCCTCGAACTTGCCCTCGACCATGGTTTTCCAGCGGTTTTCCATCTGCCAGGACTGCGCCGCGCCCTTCGAAATCACGGCGATCACTTTTTCCATGTCGAGGCCGGCTTTGATGCCGAAGTTGAGGGCCTCCGACAGCCCCTGCAGGATGCCGACGATGGCCATCTGGTTGACCATTTTGGTGAGCTGGCCCGCGCCCGGCGCGCCGATCAGCGCGCACATCTTGGCGTAGACGGCGAGCACCGGCTGCGCCTTGTCGTAGTCGGCCTTCTCGCCGCCGCACATAATGCCGAGCTGGCCGTTGACCGCGCCCGCCTGGCCGCCGGAAACGGGGGCGTCGACGAAACCGACGCCGAGTTTTTTCGTTTCCGAAAACAGTTCCCGGGCGAGAATGGCGGAAGCGGTGGTGTGGTCGACCAGGATCGCGCCCTTCTTCTTCAGGCCGGCCAGTATGCCCTTGTCCCCGTAGGCGACCGAGCGCACGTCGTCGTCGTTGCCGACGCACATCAGCACGAAATCCGCGCCTTGCGCGGCTTCCTTCGGCGCCGGGGCGGACTTGCCTCCCAGGTCCTTGTATTCCTT
>CAZPNH010000170.1:0-5274 GCA_964587635.1 uncultured Bordetella sp. | reverse complement strand
CTGGCGATCGCGCGCGCGCTGCTGAAGAACGCGCCGGTGCTGATCCTCGACGAGGCCACCTCGGCGCTCGATTCCGAATCCGAGCGGCTGGTGCAGGACGCGCTGGACACCCTGATGCGCGGGCGCAGCACCATGGTGATCGCGCACCGCCTGTCCACCATCGAGCGCGCCGACCGCATCCTGGTGCTCGAGCGCGGCCGGATCGCCGAGACCGGCACGCACGCGGAACTGCTCGCCCGCGACGGCATCTACACGAGGCTTTACCGCATTCAGTACGCCGCCGAGCACGTCAAAGCCACGGTCAGCTGATGCGGCCGCTGCAGATAGTCCACACCGAGTCCTCGCTCGGCTGGGGCGGGCAGGAGATCCGCATCCTGTCGGAGGCGCAGGGCATGATGCGGCGCGGGCACCAGGTCATGCTGCTGTGCGCGCCGCAGGCGCGCATCCTCGCCGAGGCGCCGAACTGGGGCGTGCCCGCGGTGCCGCTGCCGATCGAAAGAAAACGGCCCGTCGGCCTGGGCGCGCTGGCCGAATGGTTCCGCGTCCACCGCAGCGACATCGTGAACACGCACAGCTCCACCGATTCCTGGCTCACGGCGCTCGCCATGCTGGGCATCGGGCGGCCGTGCCGCGTGGTGCGCACGCGCCACATCTCCGCGCGGGTGCCGCGCGGGCCGCTGTCGCGCTGGCTCTACATGCGTTCGGCGGAGCGCGTCGTCACCACGGGCGAGGCGCTGAAGCGGCAGCTGGTGGAGTACAACGGCTTTCGCGCTTCGCGCATCGAATCGGTGCCCACCGGCATCGACGCGGGCCGCTTCCGGCCCGGCGAGCGCAAAGCCGCGCGCGCGCGCTTCGGCCTGCCGCAGGACAAGATCCTGGTCGGCATCGTCGCTACGCTGCGCAGCTGGAAGGGACACGGCTTCCTGCTCGAGGCGATGACGCGGCTGCCGGACCACATCGAGCTGGTGATCGTCGGCGACGGCCCGCAGCGCGCGGCCCTCGAGCAGAAGATTGCCAGGCTGAACCTGCAGGGACGCGTGCGCATGCAGGGGCAGCAGGCGGACGTGCTGCCCTGGCTGCGCGCGCTGGACATTTTCGCGCTGCCGTCCTACGCCAACGAAGGCGTGCCGCAGGCGCTGGTGCAGGCGATGCTGGTCGAGCTCGCCTGCGTGACCACGGCCGTCGGCGGCATTCCCGAAGTCGCCGAGCACGAGCGCACCGCGCTGGTGGTGCCGCCCGAGGACGCCGCCGCGCTGGCGGCGGCGATCGCGCGCTTCGCGGGCGACGAGGGGCTGCGCCGCGAGCTGGGCGAGGCGGCGCGCAAGCATTGCGTCGAGGGCTATTCCTACGAGCGCATGCTGGATCGCATGGAGAACATCTACCGGAATGTCTCGGGTGTCTTCTAAGGACGCGGCGAGGCCGCGTGGCCGATTCGTCGGGCGCCTGCGGATGCTGCCGCGCGCGCTTGCGCGGCGCTTTCTCAGGATGCAGCGGCGCGAGCGGCCCAGGGCGCCGCAGCGCATCCTGGTCGCCCACCATCTGCTCGCGGGCGACGTGCTGATGCTCACGCCCCTGCTCGCCAAATTGCGCGAGCGCCACCCCGGCGCGGACATTGCCATGACCGTGCGCCGCGCGGTGGCGCCGCTCTACGCCGGGCGGCCTTACGGCGTGCGTGCGCTCGTCTATGAGCCGCGCGAGGCCGCGACGCTGGACGCGCTGTTCGATGAGCCGGGGTTCGACCTCGCGTTCGTTCCGGGAGACAACCGCTACAGCTGGCTGGCGGCCGCCGCGGGCGCGCGCTGGATCGTCGCGTTCTCGGGCGACCGGCCCGCGTACAAGAGCTGGCCGGTGGACGAGCAGCGGCCCTACAGCGGCACGCCCGCCGCCTGGGGCGACATGGTGGCCGGCCTCGCCGAGGGCGCACCGCCGTCCGCGTACCGGCCGCAGGACTGGCCCGCGCCGGCCTGCGCGCCGTTCGACGCTCCCGCGGGCCGCTACGCCGTGCTGCACGTCGAGGCGAGCACGCCGCTCAAGCATTGGGACGACGCCAAATGGCTGCCGCTCGCGCAAAAACTTTCGGACAACGATATCCAGCCCGTGTGGAGCGCGGGCCCGGCAGGCGGCCCAATGCTTCAGCGCATCGATCCCGCGGGGCGTTTCCCGGCGCTCGGCCACCGGCTGGACCTGGCGCAGCTCTGGCATCTGGTGGCCGGCGCCGCGCTGCTGGTGTGCCCGGATACGAGCGTGATGCACATCGGGCGGCTCACGGGCACGCCGACCGTGGCGCTGTTCGGGCCGAGTTCGGCGCAGCTGTTCGGTCCCGGCGAATTCTGGCGCGCGATGCCCCATCGCGCGGTCGGCATCGCGGATTTTCCCTGCCGCGACCAGCAGCGCCTGTTCAAGCGCGACATCGCCTGGATCCGGCGCTGCCAGCGCACGCTCGCCGAATGCCCGGCGCCGCGCTGCATGCAGGCGTTCGGCACCGATGCGGTGGCGCAGGCCGCGCTGGCCCTGCTGTGCCTGCTGTGATGGCGAAAATCCTGCTGAATTTCCGCGGCGGTTTCGCGGGGCTGCGCGAAGGTTTCGAGGCGCTCGGCCACGCAGTGATCGAGGATCAGTGGACGCCGGACGCCGCCGCGCTCGCGGACACGGCGCTGTGCGTGGCGGATTTCGTCGACAGCGCGAGGAAAGTGCGGCGCACGCTCGAACTGAAAAAGCGCCTCGCGGCGGCGCGCGTGCCGTTCCTCGCGCTGAACCGCGACGCGCCCTTCAACCGCGGCGTGCATGCGACCCGGCTGACGGTCATGGCCTGGCTCAAGCCCTTCGACGGCTACGCCTCGCACTCGATGCAGGCGGCGGGGAAATTTGCCGCGCGCACCCTGTATTGCCCGAATGCGGCGCGCGAATCGGTTTACCGCGTGACGGACGAAGAGCTCGCGGCGCTGCGCGATCCCGGCCACTACCGCTGGGACGTTTCCTTTTTCGGCAACCTGGATACGCAGCGCTACCGCGAGCACGCGCGGCGCGCGGAATTCCTGCACGTGCTGGGCGCGCAGCTGGAAAAGATGAACCTGAAAATTCTCTTCCGCGACAGCGCGGGCATGGCGGCGGCGGAGCAGCTGGACATCATCCGCGGCAGCCGCGTCAACCTGTCCACCGTCGCCGCCTGCGACGCGGGCGCCGAGCCGAGCTGGGGCCTGCCCGAGCGCTGCTACGGCGTGCCGGCCTGCGGCGGGTTCCTGCTCGGCGACCGGCGCCGGCACGCGGCGGAGGATTTCGCCGCCGATGAGCGCGCCGAGTACCAGGGCCTCGACGACTGCGTCGCGCAGATCCGCCATTTTCTCGGCCGCTTCGGCGAGGCGCGCGCGCTCGCCGAGCGCGCGCGGGCGCGCGTCGCACGCGATCACGGCTACCGGAACCGCGCCGCGCGGCTGCTAGACTTCGCGCGTCATGCTGGCTGAACTGAAGAAAGTCCGCTTCCCGTTCGAACTGGGACTGCTGCTCGCGTTCTGCGCATTCCTGCCGGTGATCGAATTCTGGAAGGCCGTCGCGTGGCTGGCCTATGTCATCACCTGGATCGTGAATCGCCTGCGCAGCGGCATGGCCGGGCGCGACTGGCGCGGCTGGGACACGCTGATCGTGCTGTGGATCGCGTCGGCCTACCTCGCCGCGCTGTTTCCGGGGCTGGAGGGCAACGCCTGGTCGAAAACCGGCGACCTCGCCACGCAGACGCTGATCCTCTGGCTGGTGATGCGCGCCGGCTACTCCGAGATGGAATTGCGCTGGGTGTTCGGCACGCTGGTGGCGTCCACGCTCGCCGGCATCGCGCACGGCTACTGGCGCATCTGGACCGGCGCCGGCAAAACCGGCCTGCTGCAGCTCTACTCGGTCGGCCAGATCAACCACACGGCGATTTACCTGACGATCATGCTGGGCGTGTGCGCGAGCTGGCTGTTCGCGCACTGGCACGGCTGGCGTCCGGGCCGCCGCGCCGCCGCGCTCGCGATCGTCGCGCTTATGCTCGGCTCGGTGGCGGCGACCACCAGCCGCGGCGCCATCGCCGTCGGCTTCCTGCTGCTGCTGATCCTCGCCGCGGCCTGGTGGCCGCGCTGGCGCGCGCCGCTGGTGGCCAGCGTGCTCGCCATCGCCGTCACCACCGCGTTGCTGGTCGCCTTCAACGCGGGCGTGGTGCGCAAGCAGCTCGAATACGCCGCCACCCAGAAGAACTCGCTGTCCTACCGCGACGTCATCTGGCGCATGGGCTTCGCCGCCTGGGAAAAGTATCCCTGGTTCGGCGTCGGCAAGGACAACTACGGCCTCATCACGCACGAGCTGGTGCGAAGCTGGCGCGCCGAGGCGGGCCGCGATTTCGACGAAAGGGACTACGCGCGCGCGCCGCACGCGCACAGTCTCTACGTCAACACGCTCGCCGAGCGCGGCATCGTGGGGTTCGCGGCGCTGGCCGCGCTGCTGCTCGCCTGGCTGGCCGCGCTGCTGCGCTACCGGCCGCGGCCGGCTGACAGCGATTTCGCCTGGCTCGCCTGGGGCGGCGCGGCAAGCGCCTGGATCGTCACCGCCGGCATCGGCGTGGTGAACACGACCTTCCACCATGAGCACGGCCTTCTCGCCGCGCTGCTCCTCGGGTTATGGCTGTCGACGATTCGCCCACGCCGCGAATCCTCATGAGCGGCTCGCCGCGAATCCTTGTCATCCGCCGCGACAACATCGGCGACCTGGCCTGCACCACGCCGCTGCTGGAAGCGCTGCGCGCGCGGCTGCCGCGCGCCTGGCTGGGCGCGCTTGTCACCACCTACAACGCGGAAGTCCTTGCCGGCAATCCGACGCTCGACGAAATCTTCGTCTACGAGAAGCTGAAGCACCGCACCAGCGGCCTCTTCGTGCACATGAAGAACCGCCTCGGCCAGATGTCGCAGCTGCGGCAGCGCCGGCTGGATTGCGTGCTGGTGCCTGCGCCCGCGCCGCAGTCGCTGAAAATCGCGCGCAGCCTGCGTCCGGGCCAGGTCATCGCCGCGCCGCTGGCCTTTCCCGCCGGCCTGCACGAGGTGGAGCGTACCTTCGGCCTGGGAAGATCCCTCGGCGTGACGGGGACGCCCGGCCCGATGCGCGTTTTTCCGGATGAGAAGCGGGCGCAGGAACTCGCGCAGGGCATCGGCGCGGGTCCGGTCACCGCGGTGCATATCAGCGCGCGCCGGCCCGCGCAGCGCTGGCCGCTGGAGCGCTATACCGCGCTGGTGGCGCAGTTGTCGAAGCAGG
>CAZPNH010000169.1:0-5293 GCA_964587635.1 uncultured Bordetella sp. | reverse complement strand
CTCAACCCGAACAAGCGCTAGCCGGGCGCCATGACGCCGATCGAGGCGATCGAGGCGAGCGCATTCAGCCAGGCGATGCGCGAGTCGCCGTGGCTTTTTCCGGCGATCGAAACGGTCCACCTCGCCGGCATCGCGATCCTGGTGGGATCGATCGCGATGCTGGACCTGCGGCTGCTCGGATTTTCACGCGCCTTGCCGGTGCGCCGGCTCGCCGCGCACATCCTGCCGTGGGCCGGCGGCAGTTTCCTGCTGATCGTGCCGAGCGGCCTGGCGATGTTCCTGGCGCACGCGGGCGATCTCATCGCAAATCCGGTATTCGCGGCGAAGATCTGCCTGATATTCGCCGCCGGCGCGAACGCGGGGGTTTTTCATGCCGGCGTTTTCCGGCACGCGGCACGGTGGGACACGGATGTGATGCCGCCCGCCGGCGCGCGCGTGGCGGCGGCGGTGTCCCTCCTGCTGTGGATCGCCGTGATCGCCTGCGGGCGATCGCTACTTCACTCTTAAAAACCGATCCTCGATTTGCGGCCGCCGCGCTGAACGTCCACGTCGTCCGCGCGCAGTTCGTCGCGTCCGTCCACCTTGGCGTTGCCGAACGCGGCCTGCACCGCGCGCCGCATCTCGCGCGGCGTGAGCAGGGCGAGCTTCTCCACCACGCTGCCCGAGGGCGCCTCGGGGAACTGCCGCCCCCAGTCGTGCGACTCGCGGATTTCGCGGTACAGCGAGCGCGCGATGCGCGCCGAGCCCGCGGCGTCCGGCGGCTCGATTTCGTAGACGTTCATGCGGTTGAGCAGCGGCTCCGGGATGCGCGCCGCGTCGTTGGCGGTGGCGAACCACACCGCGCCCGAGGCGTCGATCGGCACCTCGGCGAACTCGTCGATGAAGTGCATCGCGGTCTGCGATTCGAGCAGCTCGTAGAGCGCGCCCAGCGGGTCGTACTGGCCGTCGGCGCTCGCCTTGTCGATCTCGTCCACCACCATCACCGGGTTGGCGTATTCGCCGTTGATGAAAGTCTCGAACACCTTGCCGGGCTTGGCGTTCTTCCACTGCGAGGATGCGCCCGACAGCACCCAGCCGGCGGTGAGCGAACTCATCGGCACGAAGCCGTAGCCGGTGCCGAGCAGCTGCGAAACGCGGCGTGCGAAGTGCGTCTTGCCGATGCCGGGGTCGCCGAGCAGCAGGATCGGCGGCAGTTCCACGTCGTCTTCGGAGTCCACGCACAGCGCGAGCTGGCGGCGGATATGCTCGAGGACCGCACCAAAATTGGGCAGCTCTTCGAACAATTCGTGCATTTCCGGGAGACCGGAGGGCTTGACCGCGAAGCGCTGGCCGCCGATGCGCAGCATCTTCTCGTAGAGCGCTCGCAGCGACTCATTGGCGGAATGTGGCAGTTCCTGCAGCGCCTTCTCGACCGCGGAGACTTCGTAGACATCCTTGAACCCCGCGACCGGGATTGGCGCCGTGGGGACCGGCTGGGATGCATTGGCTGCCATCGCGACCTCCTTATGTTTTTATCATCGGCCGACTTTCGAAAAACCGTAGCACTTCCCTTCACTGCTAGCAAATAGCAGGCCTGGCAGTGGCGCGGCCAGAGTGCCAATCGTGTAGATTCGAAAGCCATGAGCGCAAGAACGTCCAGCTTCCGTCCGGAGTTGACGCCGGAATCCTTCAACAAGCGCGGCGCCGGGCACCTGCCTGGACTGGTGGGCATTGCGGTTTTGTCGCTCAAGCCGGAAGGACTCGAGACGCTGGCGCACCTCGGCCGCACCACGCAGGTGTGGGATGCCGTGGTGACGATCGAGGGCAGCGACAGGAAGATCGCCCTGTTCCGCTGCACCCAGATGGTCCTGTGGTCCGAGTAGACAAGGTTCGGGGGTTCGTGCTTGAATGACCTCATGAAACGGTGGTTTTACGGCTATTTTTTCTATTTCTTCGCGTTCTCACGCCCTCTGGCGGAGGGGAACGGCTAGCCGCATCACCAGCGAAACCGACAAACCGCCAGAGCGAAAGCCTGGCGGTTTTTTTTTGGGGCCACCATGACCATCGACGACAAGACTTCCCTGACCGACGACGAGCGCATCGAGAACATCGTTCCGCTGCCGCCGCCGGAGCACCTGATCCGCTTTTTCCCGATCCAGGGCACGCCGGTCGAGAAGCTGATCTCGGACACGCGCGCGCGCCTGCGCGAGATCGTGCGCGGCAAGTCCGACCGCCTGCTGGTGATCATCGGCCCGTGCTCGATCCACGACCCGGCCGCCGCGGTGGCGTACGCGGAAAAACTGGCGCTCGAAAGGAAGAAGCACGCGGGCGAACTGGAAGTGCTGATGCGCGTCAACTTCGAGAAGCCGCGCACCACGGTCGGCTGGAAGGGCCTGATCAACGATCCCTACCTGAACGGCAGTTTCCGCATCAACGAGGGCCTGCGCATCGCGAGGGACCTCCTCGTGCGCATCAACCGGCTGGGCGTGCCCGCCGGCTGCGAGTTCCTCGACGTGATTTCGCCGCAGTACATCGGCGACCTGGTGTCGTGGGGCGCGATCGGCGCGCGCACCACGGAATCGCAGGTGCACCGCGAGCTCGCTTCGGGCCTGTCCGCGCCGGTCGGCTTCAAGAACGGCACCGACGGCAACGTGCGCATCGCGGTGGACGCGATCCTCGCGGCGCGCCAGAAGCACCATTTCCTCTCGGTGCACAAGAGCGGCCTGGTGTCGATCGTCGAGACGCGCGGCAACGAGGACTGCCACATCATCCTGCGCGGCGGCAAGGCGCCGAACTACGACGCGGGCAGCGTCGAGGCCGCCTGCGAAGAACTGGCGAAGTCCAAGCTCGATTGCCGCCTGATGATCGATTTCTCGCACGCCAACGCCGCCAAGCAGTACAAGCGCCAGATGGACGTGGCACGCGACGTCGGCGGCCAGGTGGCCGGCGGCGCGCGCTGCATCATCGGCGCGATGGTGGAATCGCATCTGGTGGAGGGCAAGCAGGACCTCGTCGCGGGCAAGCCGCTGAGCGACCTGACATTCGGTCAGAGCATCACCGACCCCTGCATCGGCTGGGACGACTCGGTCGAACTTCTGGATACGCTGGCTGCCGCCGTCAAAAGCCGCCGCAAAAAGGGCAAGCGCTGAACTTTGCCTTGCCGCAGGCGCCTGAAGTCCTGCTGCTTGCGGCGCTGGTAGTCGCTTTCGCCTATACGGCTTACGGATTGGCCGGCTTCGGCTCCACCGTGATCGCGCTGCCGCTGCTCACGCATTTCTTCGCGCTCAAGTTCGCGGTGCCGCTACTCATGCTGCTGGATCTCGCGGCCTTCCTGCTGTTCGGCGCGCGCATCCGCAAACGCATCCGCTATGCAGAGATCGGCTGGCTGGTGCCGTTCATGCTCGCCGGCATGGCGGCAGGCCTCACGCTGCTGATCGAGGTCGCCGAACGAAAGCTGCTCGCGGTGCTGGGCGCGTTCCTGCTGCTCTATGCGGGCTACAACCTGGCGCGGCGCGGCCCGCCCGCCGCGCTGTCGCGTGCCTGGAGCGTGCCGGTCGGCGTGGCCGGTGGCGTGTTCTCGGCGCTGTTCGGCACCGGCGGCGTGCTGTTCGCCATCTACAACGCCGGCCGCATCGCGGACAAGGACGCGCTGCGCGCGACCAATGCCGCGATGATCATGCTGTCGTCGCTCCTGCGCGTGGTGCTGTTCGGCGCCGCCGGATTGCTGACGCAGGACGGCCTGCCCGCCACGGCGCTCTGCCTGCTGCCCGCGATGCTTGCCGGGACCTGGCTCGGCAACCGGCTGCACGCCTCGGTACCTGCTAACGCGGTGGTGAAAGCGGTGTACGCTTTACTGGTGATTTCCGGCCTGACGCTGCTCGCGCGCTCCCTTTGAAAGCGTTCTCCCCCAGGCAGTGGCTGCTGTTCGCGCTTGCCGCGACGCTCGTGTTCCGCGTCTGGCTGTCGGCCGCCGCGCCGGTGACCGCCGACGAGGCCTACTTCATCCTCTGGGGCCGTTCGCCCGCGCTCGGCTACTACGATCATCCGCCGATGGTGGGCTGGATCCTCGCGCCGCTCGCCGCGTTCTCCGAGGCCGCCTGGCTGATGCGCTTGCCGGCGGTGCTGCTGCCGCCGCTGGCAGCGCTGCTCGTACGCGCCGCCATGCGCGGCTGGTTCGGCCGCGACGAGGACACGGCCGACCTCGCGGCGCTGGCGGTGCTGCTGGTGCCGATGAACATCTGGAACGTGCTCATCACCACCGATACGCCGCTGGTGCTGTTTTCCGTAGCCTCGATGCTGGTGTTCGCGCGCGCGGCGGACAAGGACTCGAACGGCTGGTTTTTTCTTGCGGGCGTTCTCCTCGGTCTTGCATTCCTGTCCAAGTATTTCGCGGTACTGCTCGGCCTGGCGTATCTGGTCTGGGCCATCGCCTCCAGGAAGCCCGGGGCGTTCCTGCTGGTGTTCCTCGGCGGGCTGCCGTTCGGCCTGCTGAACCTTTACTGGAACCTGAACGCCTGCTGGTGCAACGTGATGTTCAACGCCATCAACCGCAACGAAGGGGAAGGCAGCGGCTGGTCGGCGGCGACGCCCGTGCTGTACGCGGCGGCGCTTGCCTATCTCGCGGCGCCGCTGCTGTGGTTCGCCTGGCGCGGGCGCGCGCGCCTGCGCGAAGCCTGGCGGCGGCCCGGCGAGCGCGCGCTGCTGCTGGCCTGGCTGGTGCCGCTCGCCGTGTTCGCCGCCTTGAGCCCCGTGAAGCGCATCGGCCTGCACTGGCTGCTGTCGTTCGTGCCGGCGCTTGCGCTGAGCGTGGCGCTCGCGCTCGAGCGGCGCCCGCTGCTGCTGAGCGTGCGCTGCTTCGCGGCGCTCGCGCTGCTGCAGGCGGCGCCGATCGCAATCGTTGCCGCGCTGCCGCTGGAAACCTGGCAGGCGTCGCGCTTCTCCCAGCGCCTGGTGTTTCCCGGCCGCATCGCCGAGCTGATGGGCGCGGTCGCGCCGGATCTGCCGGGCAAAGTACTGGCCGCGGACAGCTACGCGTCGGCCGCGCTGCTGGGCTATCACACGCGCGGCACGGTGCCGGTGTTCGGCACGGGAACCTCGCACGCGCGGCAGGACGACATCGACACGGACTGGCGTGCCTACGCCGGCAAGGACCTGCTGGTCCTCAGGCGCGAGCCGCCCCTGCCGCAGGATTACCAGCCGTATTTCCGCAGCATCGAAATACGGAAAATTCCGCTCGGCGGCGGTTTCTACCACGCCGTCCTCGGCCGCGGCTTCGACTACGAGGCCTATCGCGCGGGCGTGCTGACGGATATCC
>CAZPNH010000168.1:0-5306 GCA_964587635.1 uncultured Bordetella sp. | reverse complement strand
GTGGCGATCAAGACCATCCTCAAGAACGCGGCCATCGACGCGGAAACGGCGCAGATGTACTCGGCGCAGTTCGCGCGCGAGGCGCAGGCCGCGGGGCGCCTCAACCATCCCAACATCGTCCAGGTCCACGATTTCGCCGAGGAAGACCAGGTCGCCTACCTGGTGATGGAGTACATCCAGGGGCGCGAGCTGCGCAGCTTCTTCGAAGCGAAGGAAAAGTTCGAGCCCGCGGAAGCGGTGCGCATCATGGGCGAGCTGCTGGACGCGCTCGACTTCGCGCACGAGGCGGGCGTGATCCACCGCGACATCAAGCCCGCCAACGTGATGCTGGACGCGCAGCGCCGCGTCAAGCTGGCGGATTTCGGCGTGGCGCGCATCCAGGATAGCGAGCGTTCCGCGGCCGGCACCATGGTCGGCACGCCGGCCTTCATGTCGCCCGAGCAGATCAGCGGCGGCAAGATCGACCGGCGCACCGACCTTTTTTCCGCCGGCGTGGTGCTCTACCAGCTGCTCACCGGCGAGCAGCCGTTCAAGGGCGAGGGCGCGTGGACCGTCGCCAAGAAAATCATGCAGGACGATCCGCCGCTGCCGTCGGTCGTGGTGAAGAGCGTGTCGCCGGGCTTCGACGACGTCGTCAACAAGGCGCTGGCCAAGAACCCGGCGCAGCGCTTCGCCAGCGCGAAGGAATTCGCCGCGGCCCTGCGCGGCGTGCTGGCCGGCGCCCAGACCACCCTCCCGCCGGGCACCGCGGCCAGGCCCAAGGGCGTGGCGGCGCCCAAGGCGACCGAAGCAGAAGTGGAATTCTGGCGCGCGATCCAGAACAGCACCGACGCCGCGGAGTTCGAGTTCTACCTGGAGCAGTTTCCCGACGGCACCTATGCGCAGCTGGCCCGGCACAAGATATCCAAGCTGAGCGAACCGGCCGCCGCGGCGCGCCGGGAATCGGAAGACACCGTGCGGCTGGAGGCGGAGGCGCGCGCGCGGCGCGAGGCCGAGGAGCAGGCCCGGCGCGAGGCGGACGAGCGGGCGGCGCGCGAAGCCGAAGAGCAGGCCCGGAGAGCGGCGGCGGAGAAAGCGCGTCTCGAGGCCGAAGCGTGGGCCCGGCGGGAAGCGGAAGAGAAAGCCCGGCGGGAAGCAGAGGCGCGCGCAGAAGCCCGTGCGAAACGGGCGGCGGCTGAAAAAGCGGCGGCGGAGAAAGCAGCGGCGGAAAAGGCACGCCTCGAAGCCGAGGCAAAAGTGCGGCGCGCCGCAGTCGAGGCCGAGGCGAAGGCGCGCCGCGAAGCCGAAGAGAAGGCCCGCCAGGCCGCGGCGCTGGCGAAGCTGAAGCAGCAGCAGCAGGAAGCGGCGGCGCGCGCCAGGGTCGCCGTGGACGAAGACGCCACCGTGGCGATCGGCAGCGCGAGGCCGGCGGCAACGCCGCCGGCGCCGCCGCCCGCGCAGAAGAAGTCGTTCGCGGTTCCCGCGATCGCCGCGGCGGTGGTGATCGTTGGGGGCATCGCGGCCTATCTGCTGCTCGGCAGGACGCCCACTCCCACCCCCGCGCCAGTGCCTGTCGCGGCGCCTGCCGCACCCGCGGCACCCGCGGTCGACGCGGAGAAAATCCGCCGCGAAACCGAAGAGCGCCTGCGCAAGGAATTCGCCGACAAGGCGGCGGTCGAGCGGGCCGCGCTGGAAAAATCGCTCGTCGAGAAACTGGCGGCGGAAAAGGCGGCCGCGGAAAAAATGGCTAAGGCGAAGACCGGGGCGGAGAAGGCGGAGGCCGAGAAGGCGATGCAGAAAGCCGCGGCCGAGCGCGCGGCGGCCGACAAAGCCGCGGCCGACAAGGCGGCGCAGACGAAAGCGGCCACGGACAAGGCCGCGGCGGAATCGGCGGCCGCAGAAAGGGCGGCCGCAGAAAAGGCAGCGGCGGAAAAAGCGGCCGCCGACAGGGCCGCGGCGGAAAAAGCGGCGGCGCAGAAAGAGGCGGCAGACAAAGCGGCCGCGGAGAAGGCCGCCGCTGCCGCCGCGAAACCCGGCTGGCCCGGCGTCGGCGACCGCTGGACCTACGAGGCGAGCGATTCGGCGCACCCTGACAGGAAGTACACGGCGACGGTGGAAGTGCGCGAGGTGACGCCTTCCAGCGTGCGCGACGTATTCAGGGGCGCCGGTGCAGGGGAGAGCGATGGCGTGTACCGGTCCGCCGCAGTGCTGACCGGCACTGCCCCGGGCATCCTTCAATTCGCGCCCTATTTGCGCGCGTTCCAGGAAATACACGCCGGGGACGGCTGGTCGAAAGTGGAAATCGCCCGCGTGCCCTATTGCGTGCAAGTGGTGAGCTGCGAGGCCAAGGCACGCGTCGTGGGCCAGGAGCGCGTGACGGTGAGAGCCGGAAGCTTCGATGCGTGGAAAATCGAAGTCGAACTTAGGTGGAATGCGGGTATTGGTTCGACGGGGCGCCCCGTCGCCGGAACCGTCAAGTTCAATTACTGGTATTCGGAGCAGCAGCGGCGCTTCGTGAAATACCAGGCACGCACCGTGGGCATCAGCAGCACCGGGGGCGGGTGGAGCCAACCAGACATGGACATGGAGCTCGTATCCTACGTGCCGGGCACCGGGACGAGCGCTGCGGCGGAGAGAATCGCTCCCGAGAAGGCTTCTACGGAAAAAGCCGCGGCGAAAGCTGAACCGTGTTTCGTCGCGTCATGCACCAACACCGGCGGGGCGCGCAACAACAATCGTTAGCGGATGCGCGCGAGGACGGCGCGCGCCTGATCGACGACGGGCGCATCGATCATGCGCCCATGCAAAGCGAATGCGCCGCGGCCTTCGCGCAGCGCCGCTTCGAAGGCCGAGATGATTTCCCTCGCCAGCGCGATTTCCCCGGGCGTGGGTGAGTAGACGCGGTTCGCGGCGGCCACCTGCTTCGGGTGGATGCAGGTGCAGCCGGTGAATCCCATCGCCTTCGCTTTCTCCAGCAGCCGGGTGAAGGCTTCGCCGTCCTCGATTTCCGATACCGGCCCGGGCAGGCCGAAGGCCGCGAGGCCGCGCGCGCGCGCCGCGGTCGCCAGCATCTGCGCGGGCCAGTCGAGCGCCGCCTTGTCCGAGCCGATGCCGAGGATGCCGCAGTAATCCTCGCTGCCGAAGGCAAGGCCCGCGAGCCGCGTGCCGGCGCGCGCGATCTCCGCCGCTGCGAGGAGGGCGTTGGGGGATTCGAGCAGCGCGACCAGCTTCGCGCCGCTGTCCGCGAGCAGGGTTTCGGCCACCACCACGTGCTCGGCGCTTTCCACCTTGGGCAGGAACACCGCGGCAACCGGCGACTGCGCGGCCGCCTTCAGGTCGCCGGCGAGCAGCTCGGGCGCGGCATTGACGCGCACCATGACGGTCGCGCCCAGCGCCGCGAGGCGGCGCGCCGCTTCCGGCAGCCGCGCGCGCGCCGCGAGCTTCTGCGCGGGCGGCACCGAATCCTCGAGGTCCAGCAGCAGCGCGTCGGCGCCGCGCGCATGCGCCTTCGCGAGGAAGCGCTCGTCGGCCAGCGGCACGAACAGCGCCGAGCGCAGGGCGGAAAAATTCACGCGTGCAGCCGTACCGCCCATCCCGCCGGCGCCACGCCGTGGTCCGCATCGAGGTAGACGTCCCGCACCGAGTCCACCGCGAAGCCGTATCCGGTGAGCCACTGCGCCACCTTCTCCGGCGCGGTCGGGATGCGCGCCATGTGCGAGAGGAGGAACCGGTCCCTCGCGTAGGTCCAGCGCAGGTCCGTCTCGAAGCGTTCGACGATCGCGCGGGCCGCGTCGGGCGCCGATTCCTTTTTCTCGACCGCTTCCGGAATGCCGTGCATCACGCGGGTGAAGTAGCGCGCGAAGCGCGGATCCACCCTGCGCTTCTGCAGGTCCAGCAGCTGCCGGATGAGCTCGCGCTCGCACGCCGGGTCGCCGTCGTGCAGGAACAGCCAGGCCAGCGCCAGCGTCTCGAGCAGCCGCGTGCCGTCCATGAAATCGATGAAGGCCCGGCTCTTGTCGAGGATCAACGAGTCCGGCCGGTGCAGCACCAGCGCGCCGGGCGCGCCCGGCCGCATCACCCGGCGCATTTCGGCGAAGGCCCGGTCCATGTCGGCGTATTCGATGCCGTGGACCGACATCACCGCGGCGAATTCGCCGTCGGCGAAGCCGAGGTTGTCGGCGCTCATGTGGCGCACTTCGATGCGCGCCGCCGGCGGCGGCGGCGGAAGGTCGGCGACATCGACGCCGAACAGCTCGAAGCCGTCGGAGGCCGCGCGCGCGAGCAGCGTCGCGGCGTGGCTGCCCGTGCCGATGTCGAGGATTTTCGCGCGCGCATCCAGCGCCCCGACTGCGGTCAGGAAAGCGCCCAGAAAATCCCTGATGTCCGCCGGATAGTCGCCGCCGTAGCCGCTCGCGCCCTCGTATTGCCAGAGCAGCGCCCAGTCGGGGGAATGGGCGGCCGTTTCCGGCGCGCTGAAGGAAAACACCGGCGCGCAGACCTTCTCGAAAGCGCCGAAATCGGCGAACGACGGGTCCACGCGGCCGATGCAGCGGAACAGTTCCTGCAGCGATGCCGGGCGCCACGCAACGATCGCGGCGGCGATCCAGGCGAGCCTGCCGGGCGCGGCCGCGAAGTGATCGCGCCACAGGCCGCGCAGGAAGACGGCCAGTTCCGCGCGCGTGGCCGCCGTCACGTCGATGCGCATGCCCGCAGGCACGGCGGGCGGCAGCGAAAACAGTTGCGGCCACAGCTGGCTGGCCTGCCCCATGCCGTTGATGCGCAGGTTCTGCATGCGGCGGGAGAGCGCCGCCATCGTCGCGTCGCTCCCGCTCACCGCGTCCGCCGCTTCCCGCGCGAGGCGGTCGACGATCAGGCCGAGTTTCTTCGCATCCGCCGGAATCTGCGGATAGTTGCCCCGCAGGGCGCCGAGGGTTTCGCGCAGCCGGCGCTTGAGCTCTTCCAGCGTCAGCGTGCCGGCGCGCAGCCCGGATAGGTCGATGGATGGCAGCACGCTACGTTCTTATCACAGCTGCGAATTTGGGCACCGTTTGACAAGTTTTGTCAGTGCGCGCGGCGGTGTGCCGCTGGGATAGCGAAACGCCGCGCCCGTGAAATCTCAAGCCGTTGTTTCAAATGGTTATATTTTGATACAACTCGTTTCAAACATGAAACATTTTTGGCCCGCTGTTTGCGAGGAGAACAGCGCAGCCGGATTTTCCGGCGCGGCAGCAAACCTTACGAAAACGAAAGGAGCAGTGGCATGAAACAGTTGCAGCGTGGCTTTACGCTGATCGAACTGATGATCGTGGTCGCGATCATCGGGATAT
>CAZPNH010000167.1:0-5314 GCA_964587635.1 uncultured Bordetella sp. | reverse complement strand
GGTTTCGATGTAGGGTCCGCCGATCAGGTCGATGCAGTAGGGCACGGCGGCGAACACGCCGTCGAGGGTTTCCTTGATCGCCTTCGGCTGGCCCGGCAGGTTGATGATCAGCGCCTGTTTTCGGATGACGGCGACCTGCCGGGAAAGAATCGCCGTCGGCACGTATTTGAGGCTCACAGCGCGCATCTGCTCGCCGAAGCCGGGCATCTCCTTGTCGGCTACCGCTAGCGTCGCTTCGGGCGTCACGTCGCGGCGCGCGGGGCCGGTGCCGCCGGTGGTGAGCACGAGATGGCAGCCCCTCGCGTCCACGAGTTCGACCAGGGTCGCCTCGATGACCGGCTGCTCATCCGGAATGAGGCGTTCTTCGAAGTGAAGCGCGGGGGACGCGATGACGGCAGTGAGCCACTCCTTGAGCGCGGGAATGCCCGCGTCCTGGTAGACCCCGCCGGAGGCGCGGTCGCTGATCGAAACGATGCCGACGCGCAGTTCGCTCATTTGACCTCGTAGAAATCCAGTTCGACCGCGGCGGCGCGGCGCGCCCCGGTGGCGACGCAGACGCAGCGGTTGAGCCAGGCATAGGCCGGCGCCGAAGTTTCGAACCAGGGCGTGGCGCGCATGTAGTAGAGCGCCGGATCCACATCCTCGCCGCGCGCGAGGCGCTCGATCACGTCCTTCGGTCCGTGCCGGTAGCCCTCGTTGTTGACGTAGATGAGCGCGCCGTCCCCTGTCTCCAGCGTATAGCGCGCATCCAGGTAGGCGACGCCGTCGGCGCGGATCAGCTGCCAGTCGGCGCCGCCCGGCAGGACGCGGCCCGAGAGCCGCGGCCCGGTGAACTTGCCGCCGGTGATGCCGATGATGCGGCGCCGGCCGAGGGGCGTCTCGCCCAGGTCGCGCACGGGCTCCAGCGCGACTTCGATGTTGCAGAGGAATTCGGTTTTGATCATTCGCCTTCGAGCGTTTCGCGCAGCACGCGAAACAGCTCGCGCTGCGCGCGCGGCGGCTTGCCCGCGGCAATCTCCTTGCGCGCATTGCGGATAAGCGCGCGCATCGCCTGCAGGTCTGCGCCGGGCCGCTCGCCGGCAAAGGCGGTGAGCGCCGCATCGTCGCCGATGAGCCGTTCGCGCCATTGCTCCAGGCGCTGATGCCGCGCGCGGGCGGCTGCCGAGCTTCCCGCGACCGCGGCGAGGGCAGTGCGCACCGGCTCGGGGTCGACCTTGCGCATCACCTTGCCGATGAACTGCACCTGGCGGCGCAGCGCCCCGTGGCTGGTGATGCGCTGCGCTTCGCGCACGGCTGCCACCAGGATCGCGGGCAGCGCGAGCGCCTCCAGTTGCGCCGGCGGCAGCGCGATCAGCGCGGTGCCGAGCCGCTGCAGTTCCTCCGCCGCCTCTTTTTTCTTCGTCCTGCTGACGATTTCGGCTTCCATCGCTTGCTATGATAGCGCGCCTATGTCCCCTTCCAGAGTTGAAAAACGCGCCTCCGAAGCGCGCGTGCCGGATAAGCGCGGCCGGTTTACCTACTTGCCGTCGCAGCTGAACGGTTTCGCGCAAACCATCCTCGACGCCGCGCGGCGCGCGGGCGCCTCCGCCTGCGAGTGCGAGGTCTCCGAGGGCTACGGGCTGTCGGTGACCGTGCGCAAGGACGAGCCCGAGACCATCGAGCACAACCGCGACAAGGCCATCGGCATCACGGTGTATTTCGGCGACCGCCCGAACGCGCGCCGCGGCCACGCCAGCAGCTCCGACTTCTCTTCCGCCGCGCTCGTCAGCGCGGTCGAGGCGGCCGCCGCGATCGCGCGCAAGACCGCGGTGGACGATTGCGCGGGTCCGCCCGAGGCGGGCGAGCTCGCGCGGGCGCCGCGCGATCTCGACCTCTACCATCCGTGGGACCTCGGTACGGAGGAAGCCATCCGCATCGCGCGGCGCATCGAGCGCGCCGCGTTCGCGCTGTCGCCCAAGGTGAAGAATTCCGAAGGCGCGACGGTCTCCGCGCAGCAGGGGCAGTTCGTATTCGCCAACAGCCTGGGCTTCATGCAGGGATTCCCGACCTCGCGGCATTCGCTCTCGCTGTCGGTGATCGCCGAAGAGCGCGGCCTGATGCAGCGCGACGACTGGTACAGCTCGTCGCGCGTGCCGGGCAGGCTCGCCAACGCCGAGGCGCTGGGCGCCTACGCGGGCCGGCGCGCGCTCGCGCGCCTCGGCGCGCGCAAGATCGCCACCTGCCAGGCGCCGGTGCTGTTCGAAGCGCCGGCCGCCGCGGGGCTCATCAGCTCCTTCGTTTCGGCGGCGAGCGGCGGCAGCCTGTACCGCAAGTCCTCTTTCCTGCTGGATGCGCTTGGCAAGCAGGTGTTCGCCAAGGGGATCACCATCGAGGAGCGACCGCACGAGCGCCGCGCGCTTGCCAGCACGCCCTTCGACGAGGAGGGCGTGGCCACCCGCACGCGCGCCGTGGTGCGCGACGGCGTGCTGGAAGGTTATTTTCTCGGCAGCTACTCGGCGCGCAAGCTGGGAATGAAAAGCACCGGCAGCGCGGGCGGCAACCACAACCTGGTGCTCGCGTCCAACGGCCCGGACCTGCCCGGCATGCTGAAGAAAATGCGCCGCGGCTTTCTCATCACCGAGATGCTCGGCCAGGGGACCAACCTGCTCACCGGCGACTATTCACGCGGCGCCGCGGGCTACTGGGTGGAGAACGGCGAAATCGCCTATCCGGTGGAGGAGGTCACGGTCGCCGGAAACCTCAAGGACATGTACCGCGGCATCGCCGCGGTGGGCCGCGACACGGTGGTGCGCGGCTCCTACCGCTGCGGCTCGATCCTCATCGACAACATGACCATCGCCGGAAGCTGAGCGTGCCGAAGCCCCTGCTGATCGAGATCGCTTCCGACGTGGTCTGCCCGTGGTGCTACATCGGCAAGCGGCGCATGGAAAAGGCGCTGGCGCTGCTGAACGGCGACATCGAGGCGCGCATCGAATGGCTGCCGTTCCAGCTCAATCCGGACATGCCCGCGGCCGGCATGGCGCGCGCGGATTACCGCCGTGCCAAGTTCGGTTCGGTGGAAAAGGGCCGCGCCCTGGATGCGCGCGTCGCGCAGGAGGGCGCGGGCGAGGGGATCGCGTTCGCCTTCGACCGCATGCAGCGCACGCCCAATACCATCGCCGCGCACCAGCTGATCGATCTCGCGCAAAAGCAGGGCAAGGGAAATGCCGTCGTGGACGCGCTGTTCCGCGCCTATTTCGAGGTAGCCGAAGATATCGGGGACGAAGCCGTGTTGAACGCGATCGCCGAGCGTGAAGGCGTGATCGGCCGGGTGGACGAAAAAATCCTTGAAGAAGTAAAAGAAAAGGAAGAACGGGTGCGCGCACTGGGCATCAGCGGCGTGCCGACCTTCATCTTCGACCGCAAGACCGGCGTCTCGGGCGCCTATCCGGCGGAGAACCTGGTGCAGATCATCCGCGACGTCACGTCTAGGTAAAGTCGAGGCGCCCCTCCACCAGCACGCCGTAGATGCGGATCGGCGTGCGCCGCGGCAGTTCGAGCTGGGGCAGCGGCTCGGCGTCGAGGTCCAGGTTTTCCACCGACAGCGCGCCCATCACTGCTTCGGACATCACGAATTCGCCGGCGCGGGCCCGGTTCACCATGGCTTGCGCGAGGGTGACGCTGTCGCCGAAGGCGACCCGGCGCTCGAGACCCCGCGGTCCCGCGAGGCCGACCACGGCCTCGCCCATGTGCAGGCCCTGCGCGACTCCGCTGCGCAGGCCGTAGGTGGTGCGCCATTTTTCGGCAAGCGCCGGGAATTCGGCCTGCACGCGCTGCGCGGCGCGTACCGCCTGCTGGGAGGTCTGCAGCGGATTGCCGCGCGAAAAAGCCGACAGCATCATTTCGTGCTGGGAGGTGATCGGCTCGCCGCTGTGCGCCGACACGATGTCGGAGGCGAAAGCGAAGAATTCGTTCGCCAGCAACAGCACCAGGCTGGGCTCGAGCGCTTCCGACATGCGCGCCAGCCCGCGCAGCTCGGTGCACAGGAGCACGGCCTGGCGGCGCTCCGTTGTCGGCGCGAAACCGACGGTGGTTTTCTGGTGCAAGGGGACGGCGCCCATCTCATTTCTCCCTGGAGACTGGACACAAAGATTACGGTTTGCAAGAAACCGTCAGGGAGGAACTATTGCCGCTTTCAGCAGCGGCAGGACGGACGGCGCGCGACCGCAGACCAGCGGTGCCGTGAAGTAATCCTCAGATCAGGGTAAGCAGGGCAACGACCACCACCACCAGCGCGCCGGCGGCGAAAAACGACAGCGAGCCTTCGGAAATTTTCGGCAGATCGGGATCCGCGGGGACGGGCTCGGGATGGTGATCGTCGTGATCGCCCGCGCCATGCGCATCCGGCGCGGCGTGCGGCTTGCCCACCTTTTCGTTGAACGCGACGAAGAAGTCGGTGGCCACCTTGTTGGCGGCGGCGTCCACCAGGCGGGAACCGATCTGCGCGAGCTTGCCGCCCACGTTGGCCTTCACCTTGTAGGAGAGCCTGGTGTCGTGGCCGACCGTGGCCAGGCTGACGTCGGCGCTGCCCTTGGCGAAGCCGGCCACGCCGCCCTGGCCTTCGAAGGAGATCGCGTAGGAATTGGGCGCCTTGATGTCGGAGAGCGCCATCCTGCCCTTGAACTTGGCGCTCACCGGGCCGACGCGCGCGGTCATCTGCACCACGTACTCGTTCTCCGCGGTCCGGTCGATGGACTCGCAGCCGGGAATGCAGGCCTTGAGGATCTCGGGATCATTCAGCGCGGCCCAGGTGTCGGCCTGCGAGGCGTGGATCAGCTGTTCGCCCGTCATTTCCATGCGCGTTTCTCCAGTGCGGCGCGCGGCCCGGTTTCGGTGAGCGCGCGTGAAAGATCGATGAGGCTCTTGAGATTATGCACCGGCAGGAAGCGATCCACGTGCGGCAGCATCGCGCGCACGCCTGCCGGCCGCGCCTCGAACTTGTCGTAGCGCAGCAGCGGATTGAGCCAGATCAGTTGCTTGCAGGACTTGTGCAGGCGCTGCATTTCCTCCGACAGGCCTTCGCCCGCCTCGCGGTCCAGGCCGTCCGAGACCAGCAGCAGGCAGGCGCTCTGGCCCAGCAGGCGCCGGCTCCAGCGCCAGTTGAATTCGCGCAGGCTCCAGCCGATGCGCGTGCCGCCGGACCAGTCCTTGATCGCTTCGGCCACGCGCGCCATCGCCACGTCCACGTCGCGGTGCCGGAGCTGGCGCGTGATGTTGGTGAGCCGCGTGCCGAACACGAACACCGACACGCGGTCGCGGTCGTTGGTGATGGCGT
>CAZPNH010000166.1:0-5323 GCA_964587635.1 uncultured Bordetella sp. | reverse complement strand
GTCCTGCACGGCGATCATCGCCAGCTTGATCAGGTCGGCGGCGGTACCCTGCATGGGCGCGTTGATGGCGGCGCGCTCGGCGCCCTGGCGGCGCGCAGGCGAGCCTGACTGGATCTCGGGCAGGCGCAGGCGGCGCCCGAACACGGTCTCGACGTAGCCGTCGCGGCGCGCTTTCTCCCGCGTTTCATCCATGAATTTCTTTACGCCCGGATAGCGGTTGAAATAGGACTCGATGTAGGCCTGCGCGGTGGCGCGCTCGATGCCGAGGTTCTGCGCCAGGCCGAACGCGCTCATGCCGTAGATCAGGCCGAAGTTGATCACCTTGGCGGTGCGCCGCTCGTCCTTGCTGACTTTGTCCAGCGGCACGCCGAACACTTCCGCCGCGGTGGCCTGGTGGACGTCGAGTCCCTGCGCGAAGGCACGCCGCAGTCCTTCGTCGCCCGACAGGTGCGCCATGATGCGAAGTTCGATCTGCGAGTAATCGGCCGACACGATCTTGCTGCCCTTGGGCGCGATGAAGGCTTCGCGGATGCGCCGGCCCTGCGGCGTGCGGATCGGAATGTTCTGCAGGTTGGGATCGTTGGAAGCGAGCCGCCCGGTGACGGCCGTCGCCTGCGAGTAGGTGGTGTGCACGCGCCCGGTGCCGGCGTCCACCATGCGCGGCAGCTTGTCGGTGTAGGTGGATTTGAGTTTTGCGAGGCCGCGGTACTCGAGCAGCAGTTTCGGCAGCGGGTAGTCGAGCGCGAGCTCCGCCAGTACGTCCTCGTCGGTGGAAGGCTGGCCCTTGGGCGTTTTCTTCTTTACCGGCAGTTTCTGCTTGTCGAACAGGATCTCCTGGATCTGCTTGGGCGAATTCAGGTTGAAGGGCTGGCCCGCCGCCTGGTACGCGTTCTGCTCGATCGCCAGCATCTCCTTGCAGAGTTCGTGGCTCTGCGCGTCCAGCCTGGCGCCGTCGATCAGCACGCCGTTGCGTTCCATCCGCAGCAGCACCGGCATCACCGGCATTTCGATTTTCTCGTAGACGAAATCCAGCTTCTTGTCCGCGGATATTTTTTCGAACAGCACCGCATGCACGCTCAAGGCGAAGTCCGCGTCCTCGGCGGCGTATTCGGTGGCGCGCCCGATCTCGACCGCGGAGAAGGGGATGCGCGAGGCGCCCTTGCCGGTGACTTCGTCGTAGGTGATGGTCTTCCAGCCCAGGTGCCGCAGCGCCATCGAGTCCATGTCGTGGCGCTCGTGCACCTCGTAGACGTAGGACTCGAGCAGCGTGTCGTGCGCGATGCCGCCCAGCGCCACGCCGTGGTTGGCGAGGATGTGCGCGTCGAATTTCAGGTTCTGGCCGACCTTCTTGTGGCGCGCACTTTCCAGCCAGCCTTTGAGCATCTGCAGCGCTTTTTCGACGCCGATCTGGTCCGGCGCACCCGGATACGCGTGCGCCAGCGGCAAATACCACGCTGAATCGCCGAAAGCGAAGGACATCCCGACCAGGCGCGCCTGCATCGGTTCGAGGCCCGTGGTCTCGGTGTCGAACCCGACCAGCTCGGCCTGTTCCAGCCTGGCGACGAAACCGGCGAGGTCCGCCTCGCCGGCCAGCGTCAGGTATTTGCGCCGCTCCGCCGGCGCGGATGCAGCGGACGGTTCCGGCTCGGCGGCGGCTTGTGCCGCGGGGGCGGGCGCCTGGCCGCGGATTTCGCGCAGCATGGTTTTCATGCCGTAGCGTTCGAAGAATTACGCCAGCCTGGCGGTGTCGGCTTCCTTGCCGCCCAGATCGCCAAGCCCCACAGGGAGCTTCACGTCGCGCTTCACGGTCAGCAGTTCGCGTCCCTTGGGAAGCCAGTCGAGCGCCTTTTTCAGGTTTTCGCCCACGGCGCCGGAAATCTCGCCGGCGTGCGCCATGACCTCATCGAGCGAGCCGTACTGCTGGATCCACTTGGCCGCCGTTTTCGGGCCGACTTTCTCGACGCCCGGCACGTTGTCCACCGCGTCGCCGGTGAGCGAAAGGTAATCGACGATCTGCGCCGGCGCCACGCCGAACTTCTGCTGCACGCCGGCCGGATCGAGCTTTTCGTTCGACATGGTGTTGACGAGCGTCACGCGCTCGTCTACCAGCTGCGCGAGGTCCTTGTCGCCGGTGGAAATGATGCATTTCCAGTCTTCCCGCCGGGCCGCCTCCGCCAGCGTGGCGATGACGTCGTCGGCTTCGACGCCCGTGATGGTGAGCACCGGCCAGCCGAGCGCCGCCACGGCTTCCTTGAGCGGCTCGATCTGCGACGCCAGGTCCTCCGGCATCGACGGCCGGTTCGCCTTGTACTGCGGATAGGCATCTTCGCGGAAGGTTTTTCCCTTGGCGTCGAAGACGCAGGCGCGCGCCGCCGCCGGATAGTCGGCTTGCAGCCGGCGCAGCATGTTCAGCACCCCGTGGATGGCGCCGGTCGGTTCGCCGCGCGGGCTTTTCAGCTCGGGCAGCGCGTGGAACGCCCGGTACAGATACGAAGAACCATCGACCAGCAGCAGCGTCTTATCCATCGAAGGGGCATCTTACCCGGCGATGCTCTCCGATATTCCAGTGGGGTAGAATCTCCCCATGCGCCGCATCCTGATTCTTGCCCTGTCAGCCGCCGCGTCCGGGGTTCTGGCGCAGCAGCCGCCGCCCAAGCTCGAGCCGCTGCCCGAACCGCCGCCGCCCCCGCTGATCCGCGACGGCGCCGACGAGCCGCGCGTGCGCATCGCGCCGCAGGAGGGCGACAAGGTCGAGGAAATGCGCGACAACGGGCGCGTGGTGATGCTCAAGGTCACGCCCCCCAACGGCGTGCCTTACTACCTGATGGACCCGCTCGGCACCGGCACCTGGACGCGCCGCGATTCGCTCGATCCCGGCATTCGCGTGCCGATGTGGACCATCAAGACCTTCGACTGAAGACGTTCTTCCGCGAAGTTCATCCGCCGAAGTTCTGCCTGCTTGTCGGTTTTCACCCCAGTTTCTGAAAGCCAGCTCGCCAGCTGGCTGAAGAACTATTCGGTCGGCGCGCCCGCCGCGCTGGAACCGATCGCGGCCGGGATCGAGAACACCAACTACTTCGTCACCACCAGCCAGGGCCGCTACGTGCTCACGCTGTTCGAGCGCCTGCCCGCGGCCGAGCTGCCGTTCTACCTCGAGCTGATGGCGCATCTCGCGCGCCACGGCATCCCCTGTCCGGCGCCGATCGCGGATCTGGGCGACCGCCTCCTTTCCACCCTGAACGGCAAGCCGGCGGCGCTGGTGACGCGGCTGGCGGGCGCGTCGATCGAGCATCCCGGCGCCGCCGAGTGCGCCGAGCTCGGCGCGCTGCTGGCGCGCATGCACCTTGCCGCGCGCTCCTACGGCGGCTATCTCGAGAATCCGCGCGGCCCGAAGTGGTGGCGCGTCGCGGCGGGCGCGGTGCGCCCCTTCCTTGACCCGGCGCGGGCGGACCTGCTCGACGCCGAGCTGCGCTTCCAGTCGCAGCACCGCTATCCGGACCTGCCGCGCGGCGCAGTGCACGCCGACCTGTTCCGCGACAACGCGGTATTCCAGGGCAGCCGCATCAGCGGCGTGTTCGATTTCTATTTCGCCGGCGTGGACTGCTACGCCTTCGACCTCGCGGTCTGCGTCAACGACTGGTGCCTCGCGGATCCCGCGCGCGATCGCCGGCTGGACGAGGCGAGGACGCTGGCGCTGCTTGGCGCCTATCACGCGATACGGCCGCTGCAGGAGCGGGAGCGCGGCGCCTGGGACGCGCTGCTGCGCGCGGCGGCGCTGCGCTTCTGGCTTTCGCGCCTCTACGACAAGCATCTGCCGCGCCCCGGGGAACTGGTGAAGGTGCACGATCCGGAGCAGTTCCGCGACATCCTCGCGCTGCGCGCGGCACCGGGCGCGCAGGCTCCCTGGGTGATTTAGCGCCATGCGCGCCAACCGCCTTGCGGCAAGCCGCGGCCTGCGCTGGGTCACGGAAGCTTTCATCGTGTTCCGCGTGGCGCCGGTGCGCCAACTGTTGCTCAATCTCGCGTTCCTGTTCGCGGTCACGATCGTGGTGGCGGTGCCGGTGGTCGGTTTCGCGGCGATCTGGCTGCTGTTCCCGGCGCTGGCGGTCGGCCCGCACGCGATAGCGCGCGTGGCTTCGGGCGGCACGACGCCGCATCCCGGACTGCTCGTCGCGGGCTTCCGCGAAAACCTGCCGGCGCAGCTGCGCCTGGGCGGTTTTTTTCTCGCCGCGATGCTGCTGGTACTGGCCGCCACCGTGCTGGCCGACGACGGCCGCTTCGCGCAGGCGATGGTCGGCCGCGTCCGGCTCGACGTCGGCGACCTGGACGATCCCGGCCTGCAGCGGGCGATGCTGATCGGCGCCGGGCTGCAGACCGTGCTGATCGGCGCGCTGTGGTATGCGCCGCTGCTGGTGGCCTGGGACGGGCTGTCGGCGACCAAGGCGGCGTTCTTCAGCGCGGCGGCGGCGCTCATCAACTGGCGCGCCTTCATCGTCTACGGCGTGGTCGCGTCGCTGCTGTTTGGTTTCGTGCTGATGCTGGCGCTGGGCGGCGCGCTGCTGTTCGGCGGCAGCGGCGCGGCGCAGGCCAACTCCGCCCTGTTCGCGGTGGTGTGGACGCTGCTGCCGGTCTGGTTCGCCAGTTCCTACCTCAGTTACCGCGATGTTTTCGGCGGGGAAAATGCGGACGATAGTCCGCCCAAATCCCCTACAATTCCCTTATGAAGGATCTGGACCTTCCCGCGCTTTCCCCCCAGGCCGCGCCGGAATTCACGGACGCCGCGACCGCCAAGGCATGGCTCGAGAATGTGCCGCTGGCCAATGTCGCCGCAGCCCAACAGCAGCTCCTCGCGCAGATGCAGGAGTTCAACGCTTGCGGCACCAAGGCGGTCAGCCGCCTGGCGACGCTGGAGGCGCTGCGCGAGGCGGTGCAGTTCGTCGAGATCGAACAGGCGCGGCGCTTCACCAACCGCGCGCTGCCGATGGCGGAAACCGAAAGCGCGGTGTTCGACGACACGCTCGCGCTCTGGGAACAGATGCACCTGGGCTACCTGCGTTGCCTGGAGGCGGTGATCGGCGACAGCGAGCCCGGCATGGCCGCCCAGGGCGGGCTGGTCTGCCAGCGAGTCCTTTCCTACACGGGGCTCAAGATGTTCCACTACCACCGCGCCTACCGGCAGGTGCCGGCGAACGTGTGGCGTGAACTGCACGAGGGCTATGCCCGGGCGGAGGCGCTGCGCGCCGCCGAGGAAGCGGTGAAGGATTACCTCAACCGCGACGTGAACGACACGTCGCCGCGCATCGCCTACATGCGCGCGCTGCTG
>CAZPNH010000165.1:0-5353 GCA_964587635.1 uncultured Bordetella sp. | reverse complement strand
ATTCAATCCGCGCGCCCGGGCGCTGGCCGAAGATTGGCGCGGCGCCTCGAAGAACGATGCCGAGGTGCTGGCGCGCGCGATCGAGTATTTCCGCAGGGAACGGCTGCAGTACACCACCGAGCCGCCGCTGCTCGGGCGCGATTCGGTGGACGAGTTCCTGTTCGTCACGCGGCAGGGCTTCTGCGAGCACTTCTCTTCCGCCTTCGTGTTCCTGCTGCGCGCCGCGGGCGTGCCGGCACGCGTGGTCACCGGCTACCAGGGCGGCGACCTGAACCCGGTGGACGGCAAATTCACCGTGCGCCAGTCCGACGCGCACGCCTGGACCGAGGTTTTCCTCGCGGGCCGCGGCTGGATCCGCGTCGACCCGACGGCGCTGTCGGTGCCCGGGCGGGTGGATGCCGGGCTCGCGCGCTCGGTGCCCGCGAGCGACCCGCTGCCGCTGCTGATGCGCTCCGAACTCGAATGGCTGCGCGGGCTGCGCAACAACTGGGAAGCGCTCACCAGCCAGTGGAACCTGCTGGTGCTGGGCTACAACCCCGAGCGCCAGCGCGAACTGATGTCCTGGCTGGGCATGCCCAACGCCGACTGGATGGAGCTCACCTCGACGCTGCTCGCGGTGCTCGGCGCCTTCGTGCTCGGCCTGTTCGCCTGGATGCTGCGGCGGCTGGTGCGGCCGGACCCGGTGCAGGCGGCGTGGAACCTGTTCTGCCGCAAGCTGGGCGCGAAGGGCGTGGCGCGCGCGCCGCAGGAAGGCCCGCGCGACTACGCCGAGCGCGCCGCGCGCAACCTGCCTTCCGCGAGCGGGCCGATCCGCCGCATCGCGGTTCTCTACATCGCGCTGCGCTACGGCCGAAACGCGCCCGCCGCGGAAGTGATAGAACTGCGCCGCATGGTCAAGGAGTTCCAGGTTGGATGAAACCCGGCGGATGAAACGCGCCGCTTTTTTTGTCCCGGCCTTTCTGCTGGCGTGCGCGGCGCTGTCCGCGCTCGCCGCGCCGCCCAAGCAGACCCCTTACGGCAAGCGCGACGACGTGCAGGGCTTCATCCGCGAGATGGTCGAGCGCAACGGCTTCGTCGAGCGCGAACTGAAGTTCCTGTTTTCCCGCGCGCGCCGCGAGCCCGCGATTCTCGCCGCCATCGAGCCGCCAAAGACCGCGCCGATGCGCTCCTGGCAGACCTACCGCGGCCGCTTCGTCAACGACGCGCGCGTCGCCGAGGGGCTCGAGTTCTGGCGCCGCAATGCGGCAGCGCTGGCGCGCGCCGCGCAGGAGCACGGCGTGCCCGAGGAGATCATCGTCGCCATCATCGGCGTGGAAACCGTCTACGGCCGCCAGATGGGCAGCTGGCGCGTGATCGACGCGCTGTCCACCCTCGCCTTCGACTACCCGCCGCGCGCCGAATTCTTCCGCGGCGAGCTGGAGCAGTACCTGCTGTTCGCGCGCGACGCCGGCATCGACGTCTTCAGCGTGCGCGGCTCCTACGCCGGCGCGATCGGCATCCCGCAGTTCATGCCGGGCAGCTACCGCCGCTTCGCGGTGGACTACGACGGCGACGGCGCGATCGACCTGCGCTTCAGCCCCAGCGACGCGGTCGGCAGCGTCGCCAATTTCCTCGCCCAGCACGGCTGGCGGCGCGGCGAGCGGGTCGAGCTGCCCGCGCACGTCTCCGGGGAGGCTTACCGCGAGCTGGTGGACGCGGGCGTCGAGCCGAAGACGCCGCTGTCGGAGTTGCGGCGCTTCGGCGTGGAAACGCGCACCGATCTCGCGCTCGACACCCTGGTGGCCCTCATCGAGCTGCCCAGCCCGGACGCGGCGACGGAGTACCGGCTGGGGCTGCGCAACTTCTTCGTGCTGACCCGCTATAACCGCAGCGTGCTCTACGCTTCGGCCGTTTACGACTTGGCGCAGGAAATAAAAAGCAGGCGCTAAAAAACGGGGCCCGACCCGTTTTTTTCTTTACGACGGGGGCAAGTACTTCGCCGGGTCCACCGGCTTGCCGGACTTGCGGATCTCGAAGTGCAGCTGGGGCGAGTCGGCGTCCGTGTCGCCCAGCTCGGCGATGCGCTGGCCGCGCGTCACGTTCTGGCCCTCCTTCACCAGGATCTCGCGGTTGTGCGCGTAGACGCTGTTGAAATTGTTGTCGTGCTTGATGACGATCAGCTTGCCGTAGCCGCGGATGCCGGTGCCGGTGTACATCACGCGGCCGCTGGCCGCGGCGAGCACCGGGTCGCCCGGCTTGCCGGCGATGTCGAGGCCCTTGTTGTTCGGCTCGGCGAAGCCCGCCAGCAGCTTGCCGCGCGCGGGCCAGGCGAATTCGATCGCCTCCGGGTCGCGGTCCGGGGCTGCGGCGGGCGCAGGCGCGGGCGGTTTGGCGGCAACGGGTTCCGGCTTGGCCTCGGGCTTTGCCTCGGGCCGGGCGTCGCCTTTCGACAGCAACGCCAGGTTCTGCTCCGAATAGGGCAGCCTGAGCGCTTTCGGCGATGTTTTCATGCCGGCCTCGGCCGGCGCGGGCGGCGATGCCGCGGACCCGAGCGGCCGCGATTCGATGGCGCCCGGCAGGCGCGCCGAGCCCACCTGCGCCACGGGACGGTCCTCCGGCGGCGTGACGCGCAGTTCCTGCCCGACACGGATTTTCGACGGATCCTCCAGCTTGTTCCACTGCGCGAGTTCGCGGTAGTCGGCGCCGTTCTCGAGCGCGATGGAATAGAGCGTGTCGCCTCTCTTCACCGTGTAGGTGCCCGGCTGCGCAGCGGCAGCGGCAGCGGCGCCGGGCACCGGCGTGCCCTGCGCCACGGGCGGCTTCGCCTGCGCGACGGGCGCGGGGCGCCGGTCGGATACCGGCGCCGGCGGATGCGAAACGCAGCCCGCCAGAAGAAGGAGTCCTGCCAGAGCAAACCCGGTTCTCATCATGCCTTTCCAGCCTGCAGCGGGACGAAACGCACGGGATCGAGCGCCGTCTCGGTATAGCCGCGCGCGCCGCGCTCGACCAGGATCAGCCGCTGCGCATCCGCCCTGCCGTCGCGCAGCGGCAATATCATTCTGCCACCGCGCGCCAGCTGCTGTAAGAGGGCCTGCTGCATTTCGGGCGCGGCGGCGGCGACGATGATGGAGTCGAAGGGCGCGGCCTTCTCGATGCCTGCTGCGCCGTCGCCATGCGCGAGGCGCAGGTTTTTCAGCCGCAGCTCGCGCAGGTTGGAGCGCGCGCGCTCGAGCAGCTCGCGGATGCGCTCGATGGAATACACGTCGGTGGACAGGCTCGCCAGCACCGCGGCCTGGTAGCCGCAGCCGGTGCCGACTTCCAGTACCTTGCCGAGCTCACGCCCGCGCCGCAGTTCTTCGATCATGCGCGCCACCACGTAAGGCTGCGAGATGGTCTGGCCGAAGCCGATCGGCAGCGCGGTGTCCTCGTAGGCGCGGCTGGCGAGCGCCTCCTCGACGAAGAAATGGCGCGGCACGCCGGCCATCGCCTCCAGCACGCGCGCATCGGTGATGCCCTGCTCGCGCAGCCTCTCCACCATCCGGGCGCGGGTGCGCTGCGAGGTCATGCCGATGCCGGCGACGTTGCGCGCCATCATCTGGCGAGCCACTCCCTGACCAGCGGCAGCTGCTGGTGCAGCGTGAGGTCGACCTGCAACGGCGTCACCGATACGCGCCCGGCGGCGACCGAGTGGAAGTCGGTGCCCGGGCCGGCATCCTGCGCTTCGCCGGCGGCGCCGATCCAGAACGCTTCGCCGCGCGGGGTCTGCATCTTCACCACCGGCTCGGCCTTGTGGCGGCGCCCGAGGCGCGTTACTTCGACCGCGCCCAGCTCCGCCAGCGCGAGGTCGGGCACGTTCACGTTGAGCAGCACCGGCTGGCCGGCGGGCGCGCGGCCGAAGCGTTCCACCATCTGCACCGCGATCGCCGCGGCGCTGTCGAAATGCCTGCCCTCTTTGCCGGCGAGCGACACCGCCAGCGACGGAATGCCGAACAGGAAGCCTTCGGTGGCCGCGGCCACGGTGCCCGAGTAGATGGTGTCGTCGCCCATGTTGGCGCCGAAATTGATGCCGGAGACCACCACGTCCGGCGGGGGCTGCATCAGGCCGGTTAGCGCCAGGTGCACGCAGTCGGTCGGTGTGCCGTTGACGTAGAGGAAACCGCTGGCGGCGCGGCGCAACTGCAGCGGGCGGTCGAGCGTGAGTGAATTGGACGCGCCGGAGCGGTCGCGCTCCGGCGCGACCACGGTGACTTCGCCGAGCGCGCCCAGCCGTTCCGCCAATATCGCGATGCCGGGAGAGAAATAACCGTCGTCGTTCGAAACAAGGATGCGCATCGCCGGGGTGGATTCTATATGACCGCTAGAATCGGCCGATGACTGATTCCGGCCAGAGCGCGCAGCTAGAGTCGACATACGCCTGGCTGCGTCTCGCGGCCTCGCTCGCGCTTATGACCATCAGCGGCGTGGGCATGTACGCGGTGGCGGTCGCGCTGCCCGCAGTGCAGGCGGAGTTCGGCATCAGCCGCTCGGACGCATCCCTGCCCTATACCGCGACGATGCTCGGCTTCGGCCTGGGCGGCATCCTCATGGGACGCCTGTCGGACCGCTTCGGCGTGATGATGCCGGTGCTGCTCGGCGCCGCGTGCCTGGGCGCCGGTTTCGTCGCCGCGGGCGCCTCCAGCGGCCTGTGGCAGTTCGCGCTCGTCCAGGGCCTGCTGATCGGCCTGCTCGGCACCTCGTCCGGCTTCGCGCCGCTGGTGGCCGATACTTCGATGTGGTTCTCGCGCCGCCGCGGCATTGCCGTGGCGATCTGCGCCAGCGGCAACTACCTCGCGGGCGCGGTGTGGCCGCCGATCCTGCAGCACTACTTCGACACCGTCGGCTGGCGCGCCACCTTCACGGGCGTCGGCGTGTTCTGCGCCGCGACCATGATCCCGCTCGCGTTCGTGCTGCGGCGCGAGCCGCCTGCCCTGAATCTGGCGGAGGCAAACAAGCCGGAAGGGCAAAAGCGGATCGCCCTGCCGCCCAATACCCTGTTCGTGCTGCTCTGCATCGCCGGCGTCGGCTGCTGCGTCGCCATGTCGATGCCGCAGGTGCACATCGTCGCCTATTGCGGCGACCTCGGCTACGGCGCGGCGCGCGGCGCGCAGATGCTTTCTCTGATGCTCGCGTCCGGCATCGTCAGCCGCCTCGCCTCGGGCTGGATCTGCGACCGCATCGGCGGCCTGCGCACGCTGCTGCTCGGCTCGGGGCTGCAGGGCGTGGCGCTGCTGATGTTCCTGCCCTTCGACAGCCTGGCTTCGCTGTATGTGGTGTCGGCGATGTTCGGCCTGTTCCAGGGCGGCATCGTGCCGTCCTACGCCATCATCGTGCGCGA
>CAZPNH010000164.1:0-5360 GCA_964587635.1 uncultured Bordetella sp. | reverse complement strand
ATATTCGCCGCCGGCATCGAGCATCGACTGCAGCTCGGGATCCTGCTCGTCGAACGCCGCCCGGTGGATCCGGATCGTCTCTTCGGCGAGTTCTACCATGCCGATGCCTTCGATCCACGACGCGGTACCGCGGAAATATTTGTCCACCAGCGAGCGGGCGAGTCCCACCGCTTCGAATATCTGCGCGCCGGTGTAGGACATGTAGGTCGAGATGCCCATCTTGGACATGACCTTCTTCAGCCCCTTGCCGACTGCCTTGACGAAATTCTTGATCGCCTTGGAGCCCGCCGCCGGGTCCCCGGCATTTGCCGCGAGCAGCGTTTCGAGGGCCAGATAGGGATGCACTGCCTCGGCGCCATAGCCGCCCAGCAGGGCGAAATGGTGAACCTCCCGCGCGGAGCCCGTTTCGACCACCAGGCCGGTCGAGGTACGCAGGCCCTTGTTCACGAGGTGCTGGTGGATGGCCGACACCGCCAGCAGCGCTGGAATGGCGACCCGGTCCTTGTCCACCAGCCGGTCGGAGACGATCACGATGGAGTAGCCGGAACGCACCGCGTCCTCGGCCTGCGCGCACAGCGACGCGAGCCTTGCCTCGACCGCCTCCTTGCCCCAGGAAACGGGGAAGGTGATGTCGAGCTCGAGCGAGCGGAATTTGCCGCCGGTATAGCGCTCGATGTAGCGGACCTTCTCCATCTCGTAGAAATCGAGCACCGGCTGGCCGACTTCCAGGCGCAGCGGCGGGTTCATCTCGTCGATGCCGAGCAGGTTCGGCTTCGGGCCGATGAAGCTGACCAGCGAGGTCACCATCTCCTCGCGGATCGGGTCGATGGCGGGGTTGGTCACCTGCGCGAACAGCTGCTTGAAGTAATGATAGAGCGTCTTGTCCTTTTTCGACAGGACCGCCAGCGCCGCGTCGTTGCCCATCGAGCCGGTCGGCTCCTCGCCAGCCGCCGCCATGGGCAGCAGCTGGAACTTGAGATCTTCCTGGGTATAGGCGAAGGCCTGCTGGCGGTCGAGCAGCGGCACGGGGGATTTGATCGGCGCGCTTTTCTCGGACTCCACCTCATCCAGCTTGACGCGGATGCGGTCGATCCACTCGGCGTAGGGCTTGGCGCCGGCAAGCGAATCCTTGAGTTCCTTGTCGTCGACGATGCGGCCCTTCTCGAGGTCGACGAGGAACATCTTGCCCGGCTGCAGGCGCCACTTCTTGACGATCTTCTCCTCCGGGATCGGCAGGCAGCCGCACTCGGAGCCCATAATCACGAGGTCGTCGTCGGTGACGATGTAACGCGCCGGGCGAAGGCCGTTGCGGTCGAGGGTGGCGCCGATCTGGCGGCCATCGGTGAACGCAATCGCCGCGGGGCCGTCCCACGGCTCCATCATCGCGGCGTGATACTCGTAGAACGCGCGCCGGCTCGGGTCCATCAGCGTGTGGTTCTCCCAGGCCTCCGGGATCATCATCATGACCGCGTGCGCGATGGAATAGCCGCTCATGACCAGCAGTTCGAGCGCGTTGTCGAACGACGCCGAATCCGACTGGTTGTCGTAGATCAGCGGCCAGACCTTGGCCAGGTCGTCGCCCAGCACCGGGCTGGAGATCGCGCCCTGGCGGGCGCGGATCCAGTTGACGTTGCCGCGCACCGTATTGATCTCGCCGTTGTGGCAGATCATGCGGAACGGATGCGCCAGGTCCCACGACGGGAACGTGTTGGTCGAGAAGCGCTGGTGAACCAGCGCGAGCGCCGATTCGACGCGGCTGTCCTGCAGATCCAGGTAGTACTCGCCGACCTGGGTGGCGAGCAGCATGCCCTTGTAGCAGAGCACGCGCGCGGACATCGACGGCACGTAGAACGCCTTGCCGTGCTCCAGCTTGAGCGCCTGGATCGCGTGGCCCGAACTTTTCCTGATGATGTAGAGCTTGCGCTCGAGCGCGTCGGTGACGGTCACGCCCGCGCCGCGTCCGACGAACACCTGGCGGATCACCGGCTCGAGCCTCTTTGCCGATTCGGCCAGATCGCTGTTGTCCACCGGCACATCGCGCCAGCCGAGCAATTCCTGGCCTTCGTCCTTGATCGCGCGTTCGATCTCGTATTCGCAGGCGAGACGGCTCGCCGGATCGCGCGGCAGGAACACCATGCCGACGCCGTATTGCCCGAACGGCGGCAAATTGACGCCGCCCCTGGCCATCTCCTCGCGCAGGAACCGGTCCGGCATCTGGATCATCAGGCCCGCGCCGTCGGAGAGTTTCGGATCCCAGCCCACCGCGCCACGATGGGTGAGGTTCTTCAGGATCGTGAGGCCCTGCTCGACGATCGAATGCGATTTCTTGCCCTTGATGTGCGCAACAAAGCCGACGCCGCAGGCGTCGTGTTCGTTGGCCGGATCGTAGAGACCCTGGGCTACCGGATGAAATCGCGTGCTCATGCTTAAGCGCCTGATTCTATTAAATTATTTTCGTTCCCCGCCGCGCCGCACAAAATTCGAGGGCGCGCTTTGAAATATACCCGTGGAACTACGGGCTTACAAGAGTTCGGCGGCTATTGCGCCGCAGCGGAGATGCTTTCGCCCACCAGGCGCGCGTCCAGGCCGCCGCGCAGCACGGCGCGCCCGAGTCCTTCGAGCAGCACAAAGCGGATTTTCCCGCCCGCTGCCTTCTTGTCCACCCGCATCAGTTCGAGATAGCGCTCGACCGCGAGCTTCGGGCCCTGCACCGGCAGTCCGGCGCGCGCGATGAGCGCCCTGACGCGGTCGGCGTCCTCGCGGCGCAGCGTGCCGACGCGCGCAGACAACTCGGCTGCCATCACCATCCCCGTTGCAACCGCTTCGCCATGCAGCCATTCGCCGTAACCGATGCCGGCCTCGATGGCGTGGCCGAAGGTGTGGCCGAAATTGAGAATCGCGCGCAAGCCCGCCTCGCGCTCATCGGCAGCGACCACCTGCGCCTTCAGCTCGCAGGAACGCCGCACCGCGTGCGCGAGCGCTGCGCGGTCGCGCGCGAGCAGCTTGCCGATGTTCGCTTCCAGCCAGCCGACGAACTCCAGGTCCAGAACGAATCCGTGCTTGATGACCTCGGCGAGCCCGGCGCGCAGTTCGCGGTCGGGCAGCGTATCCAGCGTCGCCACGTCGGCGATCACGGCGAGCGGCTGATGGAATGCGCCCACCATGTTCTTGCCGCGCGCGTGGTTGATCGCGGTCTTGCCGCCGACCGAAGAATCCACTTGGGCCAGCAGCGTGGTCGGCACCTGGATGAACGGAATGCCGCGCTGGTAGGTCGCGGCTGCAAAACCGGCTAGATCGCCGACAACGCCGCCGCCGAGCGCGACGATGACCGAATCCCGGCCGCAATGCGCCGCCAGCAGCGCGTCGAATACGCGATCGAGGGTAAGCCAGTTTTTCGCCTGCTCCCCGTCCTCGACCACGATGGCCGCGGTGCGCTGCCCTGTCTGTTCTATCGCCCGCTGCACGCGCTCGAGGTAGAGCGGCGCCACCACGGGATTGGTGACGATCGCGACGCGCTTGCCGTTCACGTGCGGGGCGTACAGTCGCGCATCGTCCAGCAGCTCCGCCCCGATATGGATCGGGTAGGAACGCTCGCCGAGAACTACGCTGAGAGCCTGCATGTGCCCTCCAGGCGCGCGAGCAGGTCTTTCGCCAGCGTCTGCACGCTCTGCTTGCCGGTATCGATCACGAGGTCGGCCACCTCGCGGTACAGGGGATCACGCAGCGCGTAGAGTTCCTCGATTTTCTTCTGCGGATCCGGCGTCGCGAGCAGCGGGCGATTGCGGTCATGGCGCACGCGCTGCCAGAGGTGCGGAGGACGCGCATGCAGGTAGATCACCGTGCCGCGCGCCGCGATCCTGCGGCGATTTTCCTCGGCGAGCACCACGCCGCCGCCGGTCGCGAGTACCGCCTCATCGAGCGCGCACAGTTCCGCGATCACCTGCGTCTCGCGCGAGCGGAAACCGGCTTCGCCCTCGATGTCGAAGATCACCGGGATGCGCACGCCGCAGCGGCGCTCGATTTCCTCGTCGGAGTCGTAGAACCTGCGCTTCAGGCGCCGCGCGAGCAGCCGCCCCACGGTGGTCTTGCCGGCGCCCATCATGCCGACCAGGATGAGGCTGTCCTCGGGTTTCACGGCACCATTCTACGCAGGTGGAAATAGAAACGGCCGGGGGACGCCCGGCCGTTCGATCGCCCCGGAAGGCCGCGTCAGCGAACGGTCAGGCGCTCGCTCACGATCCGTGGCGTGATGAACACCAGCAACTCGTTCTTGTTCGAGGTGGTGACCGAGTTCTTGAACAGGAAGCCGATGTACGGCAGGTCGCCGAAGAACGGGATCCGCGTGTTGTCGACCCGGTCGGCCTGGATGTAGATGCCGCCGATCACCACCGTGCCGCCGTTCTCCACCAGCACCTCGGTCTTGACGTGCTTGGTGGTGATGGAGATGCCGGCCGGCGTGGTCGCACCGGGCGTATCGTTGTTGACGTCCAGCGTCATGATGACGTTGCCGTCCGGCGTGATCTGCGGTTTCACCTTGAGCGACAGGTTGGCCTTGACGAACGACACGGAAGTCGCGCCCGAGGAGGTCGCCTGCTGGTAGGGGATTTGCGTACCCTGCTCGACCAGCGCCTCGACCTGATCCGCCGTGAGCACGCGCGGGCTGGAAATCGTCTTGCCCTTGCCGTCGGCTTCAAGCGCGGAGATTTCCAGGTTGAGGAACTTGGTCAGGCCCTGATTGAACAGGATGAAGGAGAACGCCCCGGCATTGAAGGAGTTCAGGCCGGCTGCCGGCATGTTGACGGCGAGCCCGTCCACCTGCGTCGTGGTGAGTCCCTGGACGCCGCCTACTGCGCCCGTGTCCACGTTGCCGGGACTTCCGGTGCCGAAGGCATAGCGCGTGGTGCCGCCGCCCGCTTGCAGCGGGAATCGGCTGCCATTGGTCCCGCCGACGTTGTTGAAGCCGAGCCGCGCGCCGAGGTTGCGGTTGAACAGTTCGGACGCCTCGACGATGCGCGCCTCGATCATCACCTGCCGCACCGCCACGTCGATGCGCGCGATGAGCTTCCTTACTTCTTCGAGCCGGCTGGGCGTGTCCTGCACGAACAGCGTATTGGTGCGAGCATCCACGACCGCGCTGCCGCGCTTGGAGAGCAGCCTTTGCACCGGATCGGACAGCAGCTTCTGCACGTCGGCTGCCTTCTGATAGTTCATCTGGAAGGCTTCGGTGCGCGTCTGCTCCAGCTCGTTGATCTGCGATTGCGCTTCGAGCGCGAGCTTCTCGCGGGTCGCCAGTTCATCGCGCGGGGCGATCCAGATCACGTTGCCGGACTTGCGCAGGTCGAGGCCGCGCGTCTGCAGGA
>CAZPNH010000163.1:0-5378 GCA_964587635.1 uncultured Bordetella sp. | reverse complement strand
CTTCGCTCTCCGGCGGGCAGCAGCAGATGGTCGCCATCGGCCGCGCGCTGATGGCGAACCCGCGCCTGCTGATGTGCGACGAGATATCGCTGGGCCTCGCGCCTGTCGTGGTGAAGGAAATCTACGATGCGCTGCCGGCGATCGCGGCGGGCGGACTGACCGCGCTCATCGTCGAGCAGGACGTGAGTCTCGCGCGCCAGGTGTCGGACAGGCTCTACTGCCTGCAGGAAGGGCGTGTGACGCTGAGCGGGCCGTCGGATGCGCTCTCGCGCGAGGACATATCGCGGGCCTATTTCGGCGTCGCCGCGCAAGGCCGCCGATGATCGGCTGGGTGGATACCCTGGTGCAGGGAATTCTGCTCGGCGGCCTCTACGCACTGTTCGCGATGGGCCAGGCCCTGGTGTTCGGCGTCATGCGCCTGACCAACGTTGCGCACGGCGATCTGGTCGTACTCGCCGGTTTCGGCGCGATCGCGCTGGCGGGCCAGCTCGGCCTTGGTCCGCTGGCCGCGTTCGCTTGCCTGCTGCCGGTCGCCGTCGCATCGGGCTATGCCTTGCAGCGCTACGTCTTGAATGACACGCTGGGCAAGGATCCGTTGCCGTCGTTGGTGGTGACCTTCGGACTGTCGATCGTGATCCAGAACGTGCTGCAGGAAATCTTCTCCGCTGATCCTCGTTCGCTGTCGTCGGGCGAACTCGCCACTGCCAGCCTGCGGCTGACAGACGGGGTGACCGTGGGAGTCCTGCCACTCGCCACGTTTCTGGCCGCACTGCTGGTGGCGGCGGTGCTGCAGTGGTTCATGGTGCGCACCACGGCGGGATCCGCATTCCGCGCCACCATCGACGACCGAGAGACGGCGGAGTTGATGGGGCTTGATGCGCGCGTCGTCTATGCATCGGCCACCGCCCTTGCGTTCGCGCTGATCGCGATCGCCGGCGTGCTGCAGGCGATGCGCACCACGGTCGCGCCAGCCGACGGGCCGGGCCTGCTGCTCTACGCGTTCGAGGCCGTGGTCATCGGGGGGCTAGGATCGTTCTGGGGGACATTCGCCGGCGGCATCATGCTCGGCGTGACGCAGGCGATCGGGTTCCGGCTGGATCCGGGCTGGGGAATCTGGCTTGGGCACGTGATGTTCCTCGATGCTGATGGTCCGGCCGCAGGGGCTGTTTCCGAAGACACGATGAGCGCAGCCTTCTTCACCGTGGAACGCGGCGGCGCGAGCCGGATCGCCGGTACCGCCGCGTTGATCGCGATGGCATTCCTTTGCACTGCGCCCTGGTGGGCGGAGTCCGGCTGGATGCGCGAGTTCAACGAAATGGCCTGCTATCTGATCTTCGCCATGATGTGGAACCTGCTGGCGGGCTACGGCGGCATGGTGTCGATCGGCCAGCAGGCTTACCTGGGCCTGGGCGGTTACGTTCTCGTCGCACTCGGCAATTTCACCGCGGTGAATCCCTTCCTCGCGGTGCCGTTGGGCGCGCTGGCGGCGATGGCGGCCGCGTTTCCAATCTCGCGCATCGCGTTCCGCCTGCAGGGCGGCTATTTCGCGATCGGCACCTGGGTGATCGCTGAGGTGCTGCGCCTCACGGTGGCGAATATTTCCGTCATTGGCGGCGGCTCGGGCACCAGCCTGATCGCACTGCGGGGCATCGAGAAGGCAACGCGTGAATCGATCACCTTCTGGATGTGCCTCGCTTCCGTCGTGGCGTCGGTCGCGCTGGTGCACGGGTTCCTGCGCTCACGCCAGGGGCTCGCGCTGCTGGCGATCCGCGACAGCGAAGCGGCGAGCGAGTCGCAGGGCGTCGACGTCGCCCGCACCAAGCTCTGGGTGTATGTCGTCGCGGCCTTCGGCTGCGGCCTTGCGGGCGCGCTCTACTTCCTCGGCAACCTGCGCATCTCGCCCGATGGCGCGTTCTCGGTGAACTGGACCGCGTTCTCGATCTTCATCGTGATGGTCGGCGGCCTCGCGACCATCGAGGGGCCAATCATCGGCGTGATCGTGTTCTACCTGCTGAATCGCCTGTTCTCCGACTACGGCACCTGGTACCTGGTCGGCCTGGGCCTGCTCGCGATCCTGGTGACAACGCGCTTCCCGAAGGGAATCTGGGGATCCGTGGGCGGCCGGTTTGGCCTGCAGCTGTTCCCGGTGCAGCGGCGCCTCATTGTCCGATAGCGAACATTGCAGCACCGGTTGTTTGCTTGCGCTACTCTTTGATTTATCGCCGGGGGGGTGAAAAATGAATACTGCGTGGCTACTTAATTCCGTCAGCCTGTTCGTCACTACGGTCGGCGCGCTGCTTATCTTCCTGTACCTGTCGCAGGCGCCGAGGCTGGCCGACAGCCGCATTCCCGCCGACGTCAGGCAGGCCTGCGAAAAGCACCGCCGCATGCTCATGATCAGCGTCGGGCTGCTGGCCGGCTGGCTGCTGATCCAGGATCTCGCGGTCATCCTGCTGTAGGCAGTTTCACGCGGCGGCGCCCGCGGCGAGCTTGGTGCGGGCGAAAGCCCAGTTGCGCAGCACGGCGACCAGGCCGACCACGACCAGCGAGGCTGCGCCCAGCACGTAGAAGCCCGAGGGGATGCCGTAGCGGTCGGCCATCAGGCCCATCACGAGCGGCGTGGTCATGTGCGACACGCCCCAGCCCACGCCGCCCAGCGCCATCGCCGAGCCGCGCATCTCCGGATCCACCAGCTCGGCCAGCGTGACCTGGAAGTACACGGTCATCAGGCCGGAGCCGACGCCGAGCGCGAACATGAGCGTGCCGACCGTGAGCCAGTGGCCGAACAGCGGCTGCAGCCCGACGCCGGCGGACACGAAAGCGCCCGCGACGACCGGCCAGAGGCTGCTCGGTCCCGTGTGCACGAAGCGCGCGATCAGCAGCCCGGCGCCGATACCGCCGACCGCCCGCAGCGCCAGCAGCACGCCGGAGGCTTCCTCGCCGAAGCCGAGGTATTGCAGCAGCAGCGGGTAGAAGGACAGCGACAGCGAGAACGGCAGCGCCGACAGGTAGGCGCACATCACGCCGTAAAGCAGCACCGGCATGCGGATCAGGACCCGGTAATTGGCGAACAGCGGATGGCCGGCCGACTGGGTGCGCGGCCTGGTTGGCGTGCGCAGGCCGAGCAGCAGCGCGGCGGCGGCGAGCCCGGCGAGCACGCCGAAGGTGACCTGGAATCCGCCCAGCGCGAGCACGAAGCCGCAGGAGCCGTTGCCGAGGATCTGGCCGGCGCTGCTGACCGCATTCAGGCGGCCCGACTGGACGCCGCGCGCGCCGGGAAGCTCCGAGGCGATGGCCCAATTGGCGGGCCAGAAGGTCGCCCGCGCCAGCACCAGGATCAGTTGCGCCGCGAGCAGCGTGCGGAAGTCCCAGGCGAAGGGCATCGCCACCGCGCCCGCGGCCAGCAGCACCGAGGAGGCGAGCATGATGCGGCGGCCGCCCACCCGGTCCACGTAAGCCCCGCCCACCAGGGTGATCGCCAGCTGGGCCACCGCGGGCAGCGAGAAAAGGATGCCCAGTTCGGCTCCGGACAGGCCCTTGGCGTGGGCGTAGAGCGGCACCACCAGCCAGGTCATGCCCAGGGCATAGTTCCAGGCAAAGGAGGCCAGGAAGAAGGGTAAATGCGGCATCGGCAGGGCATTATCGGCCCCCGGGCGTAAGCTCTGGCCTGCAGTTTCGACCTAGGCCCATGAAACGTCTTCTGATTGCCCTGCTGTGCATGTCCGTGGGGACGGCCAACGCCGTGCAGTGCAGCGCCAAATCCCCCGAAAAGACCATCGCCCTGGTGGAGCTCTATACCTCCGAGGGCTGCGACAGTTGCCCGCCGGCTGACAGGTGGCTGTCATCGCTCGGGCCGCGGGGCTTCGCCCCGGACAAGGTAGTGCCGATCGCCCTGCACGTGGACTACTGGGACTACATCGGCTGGAAGGACCCGTATGCGCGCCAGCAGCATTCCGCCCGGCAGCGCAGGATGGCCCAGCTCGCCCGCGCAGCGATGATCTACACGCCCCAGGTGCTGCTGCAGGGGCAGGATTTCCGCGACTGGAGCTCGGGGGGTGCGTTCGAACAGGCGGTAGCGAAAATCAATACCCGGCCGGCAAAGGCGCGGATTTCGCTCATGCTGGACACGGGGCAAAAGGACGCCTTCGAGGTGCAGGTCACCGCAGAGCTGCTGGATGCGGCGCAGCAGAGCGATATCGCGCTCTTCCTCGGCGCCTACGAAAACAAGCTCGTTTCAGAGGTAAAAGCGGGGGAAAACCGCGGCAAGTCGCTGCCGCACGACTACGTGGTGCTGCAGTGGCTCGGGCCCTTCGAATTCAAGGGCGGCAGGCTCGCCGAGCGCCATGCGCTGCCCCTGCTGCCCAAGGCCGTCCCTGGGCACTCCGGAGTAGTCGCTTTCGTGCAAAACCGCGCCAATTCGGAGGTCCTGCAGGCCCTCATGCTCCCCGCCTGTCCGGGCTAGATCGGGTATATTTCTGCCCGGCAGCGCCTGCTGGAGGGTGGGCGCACGGCCTTGGGAGAGGCGATGCACGCAACGCAGATTCGCCAGAAAGACGGGATTTTCTACTTCGTCGGCTACCGGGCGAAGGACCTGCTCGCGAAAGTGCGCTTCATCAGCCGTTTCTACGGCGAAGGCGAGGAGATCAGCGCCGCGCGCATCTCGCAGGACGACGACGTCGCCCAGTTCATCTCGAAGATCGAGCGCAACGACGCCGCCTTCCAGCGCGCGCTGTCGCGCTCCAAGGTGCGCCAGCTCACCAATTTCTACGAAACCGCGGTGTCGCAGCCGGCGATCCCGGGCACGGTGCTGCTGTACACCAGCGAGAAGCTGAATTTCCGCGCCGACGGCGACGGCTCGGGGCACGGCCACCTGTCCGACCCGAACGCCAAGTTCCTCATCATCGACGGCCAGCACCGCCTCGCCGCGCTGCACTTCTACATGCAGGAGCGGCCGCAGGATGCGGCCACCATCAGCGTGCCCTGCATCGTGTTCGACGGCCGCAGCGAGGACTTCGCCGCCGAGATGTTCGTCATCATCAATTCGACGCCCACGCGCATCAACAAGAGCCACCTGATCGACCTCTACGAGCAGGTGTCCTGGGCCGCGCCCGACCGCAAGTTCGCCGCGCGCCTGGTGGAAAAGCTCTACAGCGAGGGCGACAGTCCGCTGCGCTACCGCATCAACCGGCTGGGCGGCCGCAGCCAGCGCGACAAGTGGGTGCTGCAGGCCGAACTGTTCAACGAACTGCACCGTTGGGTGCGCGGCAAGTGGCGCTCGATCCAGCTCGCCGGCGGCAGCTCCAAGGAGGTGCCCCGCTACTACGGCATGGTGCGCGATTTCTTCAAGGCGTCGAAGAGCAGCTTCGGCGACTCGGTGT
>CAZPNH010000162.1:0-5379 GCA_964587635.1 uncultured Bordetella sp. | reverse complement strand
GCCGACTACTGCACGCAGAGCACGCACAAGGTGCTGTCGGCGTTCTCGCAGGCCTCGATGATCCACGTGAACGATCCGGGCTTCCGCGAGCACCTGTTCCGCGAGAACTTCAACATGCACACTTCCACCTCGCCGCAGTACGGCCTGATCGCGAGCCTGGACATCGCCCGCAAACAGGCGACGATGGAGGGCTACAAGCTGCTGTCGCGCACCATCGCGCTCGCCCAGGAGCTGCGCCTGCAGATCAATTCCACGGGCATGTTCCGCGTGCTGGCGCTCGCCGACCTGCTGCCCGACGAAGTGCGCGGCGACGGCATCCGCCTCGACATCACCAAGGTGACGGTGGACGTCTCGGGCTGCGGCTACACCGTGGACGAACTGCAGAAGGAGCTGTTCGACCGCTTCAACATCCAGATCGAGAAAAGCACCTTCAACACCATCACGCTGCTGCTCACCATCGGCACCACGCGCTCCAAGGTGTCCCGGCTGTACGACGCGCTCATGCGCCTGGCGCGCGAAGGCCGCCCGCCGCGACGGCTGGTGCGCGCCCCCGAGATCCCGGCGTTCACCAAACTGCGCTTCCTGCCGCGCGACGCCTACTTCTTCGGCGGCGAACTGGTGCCCGTGTTCGACGAGAAGGAACGCGTCAACCGCGCGCTCTCGCACCGCGTCTGCGCCGACGGCATCGTGCCCTACCCGCCCGGCATCCCGGTGCTGGTGCCGGGACAGCTGATCACGCCGAAAATCACCGAGTACCTGGCCGCGCTGCTGCGCTCGCAGAAGCGCACCGAGCTGCACGGCATCGTCTACGAGGGCTACCAGCCCTGCGTTCGGGTGCTGCGGCCGTCCGAAGAGAAAAATCTGCGTCGCATCGGCTGACCGAGGCTCCCTACCCTTTTCCGCTAGCCCCTGATACGATTCCGAAAACGGCGGTTCAGCGACCGCCGTTTTGCATTTTGGACAGAGAAAAAGGAGTCGCGCCATGAGCCATGTGATGAACACTTACGCCCGCCAGCCGGTCGCGTTCGTGCGAGGCCAGGGCGTATGGCTGTGGGACGCGGACGAAAAAAAGTATCTCGATGCGCTCGCCGGCATCGCGGTGAACACGCTCGGCCACAACCATCCGCGCCTGGTGCGCGCGCTCACCGAGCAGATCGGCCGCATCATCCACTGCTCAAACCTGTTCCAGGTGCCGCTGCAGGAGCAGGCCGCCGACCGCATCGCCGAAATCACCGGCCTGGACGAGGTGTTCTTCTGCAATTCCGGGCTGGAAGCCAACGAGGCCGCGATAAAGGTGGCGCGCAAGTACGGCCACGACCGCGGCATCGCGGAGCCCGCCATCATCGTGATGGAAAAAGCCTTTCACGGCCGCTCGCTGGCGACGCTGTCCGCCGGCGGCAGCCGCAAGATCCAGGCGGGATTCGAACCGCTGGTGCAGGGCTTCGTGCGCGTGCCGCTCAACGACCTCGAGGCGGTGCGCCAGGTCGCCGCGCACAACAAGAACGTGGTGGCGGTTTTCATCGAGCCGATCCAGGGCGAGGGCGGCATCAACGTCTCGCGCCTGGAATACCTGCGGGGGCTCAAGGAGATTTGCGACCGCAACGAATGGCTGTTCATGTCCGACGAGGTGCAGTGCGGCCTTGGAAGAACCGGCAAATGGTTCGTCTACCAGCACGCGGGCCTCATGCCGGACGTGGTGCCGCTCGCCAAGGGCCTCGCCGGCGGCGTGCCGGTGGGCGCCTGCGTGGTCGGCGGGCGCGCCCGGGGCGTGTTCAAGCCCGGCAACCACGGCTCGACCTTCGGCGGCAACCCGCTGGCGATGTGCGGCGTGGTGACCACGCTCGACACGATGAAGGACGAAGGCCTGCTCGCCAACGCGCAGCGCGTCGGCCAGGCGATGCTGGACGGACTGCGCGCCGCGCTCGGCGGCGTGGCGGGCGTGACCGAGGTTCGCGGCATGGGCCTCATGATCGGCGTGGAGCTGGACCGGCCCTGCGGCGAGCTGGTGAAGCAGGGCCTGGATGCCGGACTGGTGTTCAACGTCACCTCCGACAACGTGATCCGGCTGCTGCCGGCGCTGGTGATCAGCGAAGCAGAGGGCCGCGAGGTGGTGGAGCGGCTGGTGCCGCTGGTGAAGGCATTCCTTTCGCAGGGCAACGCGCAGCCCACCAAGGCGAATTCGCCGCATCCGATCAGTGCCGCGGCGCGCTGAGCCTGTCATGGCGCCGGCCAAAAAGCCGCGGTTGCGGCACTACCTCCAGTTCCGCGATCTGTCGCGCGCGGAATACGAACACCTGTTCGCGCGAACGCGCTGGATCAAGGACAAGTTCAAGCGCTACCAGCGCTACTGGCCGCTGGAAGACCGCACGCTGGCGATGATCTTCGAGAAGCAGAGCACGCGCACGCGCCTGTCCTTCGAAGCCGGCATGCACCAGCTCGGCGGCGCGGCGATCTTCCTCAACACGCGCGACTCGCAGCTTGGCCGCGGCGAACCGGTGGAAGACGCGGCGCAGGTGATCTCGCGCATGTGCGACCTGGTGATGATCCGCACCTTCGAGCAGGAGATCCTGGACCGCTTCGCGGGCAGCTCGCGCGTGCCGGTGATCAACGGCCTGACCAACGAATACCATCCCTGCCAGATCCTGGCGGACGTCTACACCTTCATCGAGGAGCGCGGCTCGATCCGCGGCAAGACGGTGGCCTGGATCGGCGACTCGAACAACGTCTGCAACACCTGGCTGCAGTCGGCGCAGATCTTCGACTTCAAGGTGCACGTCTCCACGCCGCCGGGCTACGAGGTGGAGGCCGACCGCGCGCCCAAGCATTGCGAGTCCTTCGCCGACCCGATGCAGGCGGCGAAGGGCGCGCACCTGGTCACCACCGACGTCTGGACCTCGATGGGCTTCGAAGCCGAGAACGAGGAGCGCAAGAAGGACTTCGAGGACTGGCAGGTGGACCCGGAGATGATGAAGGCTGCGCGCAAGGACGCGCTCTTCATGCACTGCCTGCCCGCGCACCGCGGCGAAGAGGTCTCCGCCAAGGTGATCGACGGCAAGCAGAGCGTGGTCTGGGAAGAGGCCGAGAACCGCCTGCACACCCAGAAGGCGCTCATGGAATTCCTGCTGCTCGGAAAAGTGAAGGGCTAGCCTTTCGGCTTTTTCTTCCCGCCCGACCCGAGCAGCGGCACGCCGCCGGTCTTCGAATTCCCCAGTAGTCCTGCCTCGCCATAGACGCGCAGCTTGTCGCGCGTGTCCACGATGTCGAGGTTGCGCATGGTGAGCTGGCCGATGCGGTCCGCCGGCGTGAAGAACACCTGTTTGCCCTTCTCCATCGTCAGCCGCTCCGGCTTGTACGTGAGGTTCGGGCCCTTCGTGTCGAGGATCGACCAGTCGTTGCCGCGGCGCAGTTCGAGCGTCACCTCGCCGGTCACGGCTTTCGCCACCCAGCGCTGCGCCGTCTCCCTCAACATCAGGGTCTGGGGGTCGAACCAGCGCCCCTGATAGAGCAGCCGTCCGAGCCGCCGGCCGTTCGTGCGGTATTGCTCGATCGTGTCCTCGTTGTGGATGCCGGTGACCAGGCGCTCGTAGGCGACGTGCAGCAGCGCCATGCCCGGCGCCTCGTAGATGCCGCGGCTCTTCGCTTCGATGATGCGGTTCTCGATCTGGTCGCACATGCCCAGGCCATGCCGCCCGCCGATGGCGTTGGCCTCCGACAGCAGCGCGACCGCGTCCGCGAACCGCTGGCCATTCAGCGCGACCGGCTGGCCCTCCTCGAAGCGGACCGCGACCTTCTCCGGCTTCACCTTCACGTCCTCGCGCCAGAAGGCGACGCCCATGATGGGCTTCACGATGGCAAGCCCCTTGTCGAGGAACTCGAGGTCCTTCGCCTCGTGCGTGGCGCCGAGGATGTTCGAATCCGTCGAGTACGCCTTTTCGGCGTTCATCCTGTATTTGAAGCCCGCCTTCGCCATGTACGCGGACATTTCCCTGCGGCCGCCCAGTTCGTCGATGAACTTCTGGTCGAGCCAGGGCTTGTAGATCTTCAGCAACGGGTTCGCGAGCAGGCCGTAGCGGTAGAACCGCTCGATGTCGTTGCCCTTGTAGGTGCTGCCGTCGCTCCAGATGCCGACGTCGTCCTCGCGCATCGCCACGACGAGCATGGTGCCGGTGACCGCCCGCCCCAGCGGCGTGGTGTTGAAGTAGGTCGCGCCGCCCGTGGAGATGTGGAAGGCGCCGCACTGGATCGCCGCGATGCCCTCGGCGACGAGCTGCGGCCGGCAATCGACCAGCCGCGCCTTCGCGGCCCCGTAGGCAAGCGCCTTCTTCGGAATCTCGGCGTAATCCGACTCGTCCGGCTGGCCGAGATTCGCGGTGTACGCGTAGGGAATCGCGCCCTTCGCGCGCATCCAATGCACCGCAGCACTCGTGTCGAGGCCGCCCGAGAAGGCAATGCCGACCTTCTTCCCCCGGGGTAACGTGCCGAGAATCGTCGCCAAGCGCTTGCTCTCCGTAAACAGCGGATGATACGTAGAATGGCGGGCATGCGCATCCTCGCCTTCCTGTCAGCTCTGCTGCTCGCCGTCCCACCGCTGGATTGCGCTGCCGTGCCGTTCACGGTGCGGCTCGGCATCGAGCGGGTCGTCATCGACACGCCGCCCGGGTTCACGGACACCGTCGACCTTGCTTCGCCTCGCCTGCAGGAACTCGCCGATGCGCTGACTTCAGCCTCAAACAGGATCCTGATCTTTGCGCTGTCGGATGCCGACGTGAAGCGCTTCACCAACGGCGACCAGATCGAGGCAAAGCGCTACATGATTGCGGTCACGCCAAAGGCGCTGGAACGCGACCGCGTGACGCCCGAGCAGTTCGCGGCCTTGGCGGCGGAATCCCTGCGCGAATTCGGCAAAGTGCCCGTGGTGGCCGATTTTCTGAAATATCTGGACGGCAGGCCGCAGACCAAACCGAACCTGCTCCTCGACCTTAAGCGGGAACCCGATGTGGTCTCCGTGCTGATCGGCGCACGGCTTACGCCGGCGGTGGCCGGCAATTTTCTCAGGGAGGAGAAGCGGGCGACTTATCTTTTCTCGACCATCACGCTCATGCTGATACACGGCAGGGCGCTGCAGATGTCAATCTACACGGGCTACGAACAGCCGGGCGATCTGGACTGGAATGCCTGGCTCGGGCACGCTCCTAAGATGATTCCATCTCTAGGAGCCACCATGAATTCCGCCACCGACATTCCGCTGCCCGCGCCTACCTCCCTGCTGGAAGTGCGCATCGGCAAGGTCAAGCGCCTGGGTGAGACGGATATCATGACCGCCATCGCCAAGTCCGTATGCGAAGGCCCGGTGGCAATCGAGGCGCAGCGCGTCTGCGG
>CAZPNH010000161.1:0-5399 GCA_964587635.1 uncultured Bordetella sp. | reverse complement strand
CAGCACGCCGAACCAGATCAGGTCGATGCCCAGCTTGGTCGCCACCGGCGCGAGCAGCGGGATGATGATGAAGGCGATCTCGAAGAAGTCGAGGAAGAAGGCGAGGAAGAAGACGAAGATGTTGACGAACACGAGGAAGCCGACCTTGCCGCCCGGCAGCCCGATGAGCATGTGCTCGATCCACAGGTCGCCGTCGACGCCGCGGAACACCAGCGTGAAGATGGTGGAGCCGATGAGGATGAAGATCACCATCGCGGTGATGCGCATGGTGGATTGCGAAGCCTGCTTGATCAGGCCGCGCAATTCGGCGATGGCGACGGCTTCCCACATCACGAGCGCGAGTCCGGTGTAGAAAATGATGAACAGCGGGACCCGCACCGCGGCGAAAAAGGAGGCCGCCGCCCCCACCAGCCCGGCCGGCAGCGAGTCGCCGAACTCCGCGATGCTCGCGGGGATCGTCAGCAGCGCGATCGCGACCATGGCGACCCACGCCGAAATCTTGCCGCGCCGGGAGAATTCCTTGCGATGCAGCACCGCCAGCACGATCGCGCCGACCATGCCCATGGCGCCGCCTTCGGTGGGCGTGGCGAGGCCGAGGAAAATGGTGCCGAGCACGAGGAAGATCAGCACCAGCGAGGGGATGATGCCCCACAGGCAGCGCTTCACCAGCGGCCAGCCGGTCATGGTGCGCGATTCGGCCGGGATTCCCGGCACCCACTCCGGCTTGAAGACGCTGACGAGCAGGGTGTAGCCGCAGAACAGCAGCACCTGGATCAGGCTCGGTCCCCAGGCGCCGGCGTACATGTCGCCGACCGAGCGGCCGAGCTGGTCGGCGAGCACGATCAGCACCAGCGAGGGCGGAATCAGCTGGGTGATGGTGCCGGAGGCCGCGATCACGCCGGTGGCGAAGCGCTGGTCGTAGCCGTAGCGCATCATCACCGGCAGGGAAATCAGGCCCATCGCGATCACGGACGCGGCGACGGTGCCGGTGATCGCGCCCAGGATCGCGCCCACCAGGATGACCGCGTAGCCAAGGCCGCCGCGGATCGGGCCGAACAGCTGGCCCAGGCCGTCCAGCAGGTCCTCGGCCAGCCCGCAGCGCTCCAGGATGGCGCCCATTAGGGTGAAGAACGGGATGGCGAGCAGGGTGTCGTTGGCGAGGATGCCGAACACCCGCTCGGGCAGCGCCTGCATCAGGCTGAAATCGAAATAGCCCGCGTTGATGGCGATGAAGCCGAAGAACAGGCCCACCGCGGCGAGCGAGAACGACACCGGGAAGCCGATCAGCATGAAGATCACCAGCCCGCCGAACATCACGGGCGCCATCAGGTCGTGCGGAATCATTGCAGCGGCCTTTCGTAGTGCAGGTCGGCTTTCATGTGGCCGGTGAGCATGGCGATGCGCTTGATCAGCTCGGAGAAGCCCTGCAGGCTGAGCAGCGCGAAGCCGAGCGGCAGGAAGATCTTCACGGGCCAGCGCAGCAGGCCGCCGGCGTTGTTGCTCATCTCGTGCTCGGTCCAGGAATTGTGGAAGATCGGCCAGGACAGGTAGGCCATGATCAGCGTCGCCGGCAGCAGGAACAGGATGACGCCGAAAATGTCGATGCCGATCTGCCAGCGGGTCGGCACGTTGCTGTAGACGATGTCGACGCGCACGTGCTCGTTCTTCTTGAGGGTGTAGGACGTGCCCAGCATCACCAGCGCGCCGAACATGTACCACTGGATTTCGAGCCAGGCGTTGGAACTGATGCTGAAGGCATAGCGCGAGAAGGCGTTGCCGGCGCTGATGGCGCACGACAGCAGCACCAGCGCATCGGCGATGTAGCTGATGCGCTCATTGACCGCGTCGATGACCCGCGACAGGCGCAGGCACAAGTTCATCATCGCAAGCCCTCCTTTGCGAATCCGGGAAACGGCCGGATCAGGCCGACTTCAGCGTGCCGCTGCCCTGCGGGACGCCCGCCTGCGCGCGCATCTCCACCGCGCGCCGCTGCACGGCTTCGTGCAGCCTCGGCTTGTAGCCTAACGCGAAGAATGCCTCGGCGGCGAGAAAAATCGGCGCGACGAAAATCTGGAACAGGTTGTCCACCAGCGCCGGCTTGCGGCCTTCGTAGACGTGACCCCAGAGCTGCAGCGCCCAGCCGCCGACGAACAGGATGAGGAACCAGCTCAGGCTGGCGAACAGCGGCGCCTGCGACAGCGGCTCCGCGCCCCACAGCATCAGCGCGAACACCGCGCCCATGGCGATGCCGAGCGGAATGTCGAGGATCAGGTAGTAGAGCAGCAGCGCAGAGGTCACCAGCAGCGCCGCGCTCACCGTGGCGCCGCCGATATCGGCGCGCAACCAGCCGAGCGGGATCATGAGCGAGAAAACGATGACCGGCACGCCGACGAAATGCGTGGCCTTGTTGCGTGCGTCCTGATGATACGCCGCGTAGTACGACATCTGGTCTTCTAGCGTCTTCACAGGGCTCCCTCCGAGTGAATGGGCAAGCATCAGCGGCCGAGTGAAAGCCGCTATAATTCAACATTTTACACGCACGGATGCAGGTCACGCACGGAACAATCAGGCCGGGGGGAGGCCCCGTGGGGCTCACCATCGGCAATTTCGACGGCGTGCACCGCGGGCACCGCGCCATGCTGGAGAGGCTGGCCGCCAAGGCGCGCGAGCTGAAGCTACCTTGCAGCGTCCTGACATTCGAGCCGCACCCGCGCGAGTTTTTTTCGCCGGTGTCGGCGCCGGCGCGCCTGTCGCGGCTGCGGGAGAAGCTGGAGTTGATCGGCGAGGCGGGCATCGACAGGGCGCACGTGCTGCGTTTTGGTGCGCAGCTCGCTTCGCTGGCGGCCGACCGGTTCATCGAGGAGGTGCTGGTGCGCGGGTTGGGGGTGCGCTGGCTGCTGGTGGGGCGGGACTTCCGCTTCGGCGCAAAACGGGCGGGCGACTTCGCGCTGCTCGAGTCTGCCGCGGCGCGGTTGGGGTTCGGCCTGGAGGCCATGCCGGAAGTGATGAGCGCCGGGGAGCGCGTATCGAGTTCCGGCGTGCGCGCGGCGCTCGCGGCGGGCGACCTGGCGGCGGCGGCGCAGCTGCTCGGGCGCGAGTACACGATGAGCGGCCGCGTGGCGCACGGCGAGCAGCTCGGCCGCACGCTGGGTTTTCCGACCGCGAACATCGTGCTGCGGCGGCGGCCGCCGCTGGCCGGGATATACGTGGTGGAGGCGGAGCTCGAAGAGACGCGCAGGGTTTTGCGCGGGGTGGCGAGCGTTGGCCGGCGGCCGACAATCCGGGAAAATGCGCCCCCGCTGCTGGAAGTGCACCTGTTCGACTGGAACGGCGAGCTGTACGGGCGCCATCTGCAGGTGAAATTCCTGCGGAAGATCCGGGACGAAGAGAAATACGACGGCCTGGACGCGCTACGGGCCGCGATAGCGCGGGACGTGGCGCAGGCAAAGGACTACTTCAGGAACAATGGCTGACTACAAGAACACGCTGAACCTGCCCGACACGCCGTTCCCGATGCGCGGCGACCTCGCCAAGCGCGAGCCGCTGTGGGTGAAGGAATGGAACGAGAAGGGCGTCTACAAGCGCCTGCGCGCCGTTGCGAAGGGCCGGCCGCGCTTCGTGCTGCACGACGGGCCGCCGTACGCCAACGGCGACATCCATATCGGCCACGCCGTGAACAAGATCCTCAAGGACGTGATCGTCAAGTCGAAATCCATGGCGGGTTTCGACGCGCCCTACGTGCCGGGCTGGGACTGCCACGGCATGCCGATCGAGGTGCAGATCGAGAAGAAATACGGCAAGAACCTGCCCGCCGGCGAAACGCAGCGCCTGTGCCGCGCCTACGCCACCGAACAGATCGCCAGGCAGAAGCTCGACTTCCAGCGCCTCGGCATCCTCGGCGACTGGGACAACCCCTACCTGACGATGGCCTACGGCAACGAGGCCGACGAAATCCGCGGCCTCGGCCTGCTGCTGAAGAAAGGCTACATCTTCCGCGGCCTGAAGCCGGTCAACTGGTGCTTCGACTGCGGCTCCGCGCTCGCCGAGGCGGAAATCGAATACGAGGACCGCAAGGACCCCGCCGTCGACGTGGGCTTCGAATTCGTTGAAAGGGAAAAAATCGCCGCGGCGTTCGGGCTGCGGACGCTGCCCGACAAGAAAGGCTGGATCGTCATCTGGACCACCACGCCCTGGACGCTGCCCGCGAACCAGGCGCTGAACGTACACCCGGATTTCGACTACGCCCTGGTGGACACGGACCGCGGCCTGCTGATCGTCGCCGACGCCATGCTCCTGGCGGGAGATGTGCCGGAGGCGACCGAGGAGGAATTCGATTCCCTCGCGATGCCCAGGCTGCTGGCGAAGTACGGCATCAAGTCCTGGCGGTTGATCGGCAAGGCGAAGGGCCGGGCGCTGGAGAACATCCGCTTCAAGCATCCGTTCTACGACCGCACGTCGCCCGTGTACCTGGGCGAATACGTCACGCTCGACACAGGCACGGGCATCGTCCATTCGGCGCCCGCCTACGGCGTGGAGGACTTCGATTCCTGCCGCCGCTATGGCATGAAGGACGATGAAATCCTCACGCCGGTGATGGGCGACGGCAAGTACGCGTCCTCGCTGCCGCTGTTCGGCGGCCTGTCGATCTGGGACGCCAATCCGAAAATCGTCAAGACCCTCGAGGAAAAGGGCGCGCTGTTCGCGGTGGACTGGAAGCACGTGCACAGCTACATGCATTGCTGGCGGCACAAGACGCCGGTCATCCTGCGCGCCACCATCCAGTGGTTCGCGGGCATGGACGAGGTGCCGGGCTACGAAGGCGTGAAGCCCGCGGAAACGCTGCGCACCACCGCGCTGCGCGGCATCGAAGCCACCGCCTTCTTCCCGGACTGGGGCAAGGCGCGGCTGTACGGCCTGATCGCCAACCGCCCGGACTGGACGCTGTCGCGGGCGCGGCAGTGGGGCGTGCCGATGCCGTTCTTCGTGCACAAGGAAACCGGCGCGCTGCATCCGCGCACGCTCGAATTGATCGAGGAAGTCGCGCGGCGCGTGCAGCAGGGGGGCATCGAGACCTGGCAGACCGTAACCACCGAGCAATTCCTCGGCGCCGACGCGGCGCACTACGAGAAGGTGAAGGACACCATCGACGTCTGGTTCGATTCCGGCTCCACGCACCAGACGGTGCTGAAGGGGTCGCACGCGGGCGAAAGCGCGTTCCCGGCCGACCTGTACCTGGAAGGCTCGGACCAGCACCGCGGCTGGTTCCATTCGTCGCTGCTGGTGTCCTGCATGATGAACGGCGTGCCTCCGTACAAGGCGATCCTCACGCACGGCTTCGTCATCGACATGGACGGCCGGAAAATGTCCAAGTCGAAGGGCACGGGCATGGCGCCGCAGCA
>CAZPNH010000160.1:0-5436 GCA_964587635.1 uncultured Bordetella sp. | reverse complement strand
CGTCGCCGTGGAACACGATCGCGCGCCGGCTGCCGCCCGCCTCGCCAGTGACCACCTCGCCCGCGTGCAGCGCCGCGCGCAGTTTGGGCACCGTGCCGAACTCGCGCTCGAACTCGGGCGCGACGCGCGCGAGCGCCGCCTCGACCGCGAACAGGCATGCGAGCGGCTTTGCTCCCGCGCGCCCCTCCGGCACCAGCCAGGTCACCACGATCTCGTCGCCGACGTACTGGTACACGTCGCCGCCGTGGTCGTCGATCGGGTCGGAACTCTCCTGGAAGATGCGGTTCAGGTAGCGGTGCACCGACAGCGCGCCCAGCTTTTCGGCGACCGGCGTGGAGCCGACGATGTCGATGAAGAGGAAAAACCGCTCCTCCGTGCGCGGCCGCCGGTAGCGGCCGAGCGTGATCTGGCGCGCGGTGCGCTCGCCGATCTGCTGCGACATCTGGCGCAGCATGAGCATCAGCACCGTCACCAGCCCCGCGGCGGAGATGAGCAGCCCTCGCGGCATGCCCGCCTCGACCTGTGCGGCGATGCGCTGCCCGGTTTCCGGATCGACGAAGAGAAGAGCAACCTGCGGCCCCAGCCGGCCGCCCACCACCGCGACCACCACCGCCATGTACATGGCGGCCTTGACCGCGACCGCGCCGAGGAACGGCGCACGCGCGAGCGCGCGCCCGAAACGCGTGCGCGGCAGGAAAATCTCGCCGGCGCCGATGAATGCCATCATGACGCTGGCGTCCACCAGGCCGCTGACCGCGCCCATGGCCGCGCCCACCAGCGGCGGCTTGAGCACCGCGCCGCCCGCCGCCAGTCCGAACAGAACCCCGGCGACCGCCGCGAAGCGCAGCGCCGCTCCGTAACTCTGCCATTGGCGCGGGGTGGCGATACGCACCGCGGGAACGCCTAGTCCAGCTTCGCGCCGGAGCGCTTCACGACCTCCGCCCACTTCGGCGTCTCGCGCCGCACCAGCTCGGCGAAGGCCTCCGGTCCCGCGCCGTCGGGCTCGGTGTCGAGCTGCCGGTAGCGCTCGGCGACCGCCGGCGCGGCCAGGGCTTTCCGGATCTCTTCATGCAGCCGGGCGACGATTTCGCGCGGCAGCCTGGCGGGGCCCATGACGCCGCCCCAGGAGTTGGTCTCGTAGCCCGGCACCGCCTCGGCGATCGCCGGCAGTTCCGGGAACTGCGCGGCGCGCCTGGGCGACGAAACGCCGAGGCCGCGCACGCGGCCCGCCTTCACGTGCGGCCCGATCGAGGGCACGTTGTCGAACATCACCTGGATCGTGCCCGACATCAGATCGTTGATCGCTTGCGCGCTGCCCTTGTACGGCACGTGCACGATGTCCGTTCCGGTCATCGACTTGAACAGCTCGAGGCCCAGGTGTCCCGTGGTGCCATTGCCCGCCGAGCCGCTGCTGAGCTTGCCCGGATTCTTCTTCGCGTAGTCCACAAGCTCCCGCACCGATTGCACCGGCAGGCTGTTGCTCACCGCCAGCATGTTGAAAACGCGCACGCAGTTGGAAACCAGCGTGAGATCGCGCTCCACGTCGTAGGGCAGCGCGGGCATCAGCGAGCGGTTGATCGCCAGCGATACGATGTTGCCGTAGCCGAGCGTGTAGCCGTCCGGCGCGGCCCTGACGATGTCCATCGTGCCCGTCACGAACGAAGCGCCGGGCTTGTTCTCCACCACGAACGGCGTACCCATCTGCATCGACATCTGCTGCACGAGCACGCGCATGAGAATGTCCACCGAGCCGCCGGAGGCGGAGGGGACGATGAAGCGGATGGGCTTTTCGGGGTAGACGGCCTGGGCGCTCAGGCACCAGGTGAGAAGGACCGCGACGGCGAGGCGCATACGCACGCCGCCATTTTGCCCTGATTCGGCTACGCGGCTACTGCCGCGTCTACGAGGAAGTCCTCGTAGTTGCCCTGGAAATCGATCACCGTCGCGGGATCGCCCTCCTTCTTGCCCGGCCGCAGCTCGATGATGCGCGTGGCCAGGGAGGACACGAACTCGCGGTCGTGCGAGACGAAGAGCAGCGTGCCCGTGTACTTGTCGAGCGCGGTGTTGAGCGACTCGATGGATTCCATGTCGAGGTGGTTGGTCGGTTCATCCAACAGCAGTACGTTGGGCATCTGCAGGATGAGCTTGCCGATCAGCATGCGCTGGCCCTCGCCCCCTGAGATCACCTTGAGCGACTTCTTCTGGTCGTCGCCGGAGAACAGCAGCTGGCCGAGGGTCGCGCGCACGATCAGGTCGTCCTGCTCCGGACGGTCCTTGCGGCGCCAGCGGCCTAGCCAGTCGGCCAGGGTTTCATCGCCCTTGAACTCGTCCGCCGGATCCTGCGGCCAGTAGCCCAGGCGCGCCTTTTCCGACCACCTGGCGGCGAGCAGGGACTGCAGGAGCGTGGTCTTGCCCACGCCGTTGGGACCGATGATGGCCACCTTCTCGCCGGCCTCGATGGTCAGGTTCACGTCCTTGAACAGGACCTTTTTGCCGTACGCCTTGGAAAGGCCCTGGGCCTCCACCGCCAGCCGGTGCAATTTTTCCTTCGGGTCGATCTGGAAGCGGATGAACGGGTACTGCCGGCTGGAGGGCTTCACGTCCTCGGGCTTCAGCTTCTCGATCATCTTCATGCGCGAAGTCGCCTGGCGCGCCTTCGCCTTGTGCGCGCGGAAGCGCCGCACGAAATCCTCCAGGTCCGAGATGCGGTCCTTGGCCTTGGCGTTGTCCTTCTGCAGCTGCTGCTTGGCCAGCGTGGAGGCTTCCATGTAGTCGTCGTAGCTGCCCGGGTAGACCTTGATGCCGCCGTAGTCCACGTCCGCCATGTGCGTGCACACCGCCGAGAGGAAGTGCCGGTCGTGCGAGATGATCACCATCGTGCTCGTGCGCCGGTCGAGCACGCCTTCCAGCCAGCGGATCGAGTTGATGTCCAGGTTGTTGGTCGGCTCGTCCAGCAGCAGGATGTCCGGGTCGCCGAAGAGCGCCTGCGCCAGCAGCACGCGCAGCTTCCAGCCCGGCGCCACCGCGCTCATCGGTCCGTTGTGCTGCGCGATGGGCACGCCGAGGCCGAGCAGCAGCTCGCCCGCGCGCGCCTCCGCCGTGTAGCCGCCGTACTCCGCGTACTTCGCCTCCAGGTCCGCGGCCTTCATGAACTCTTTTTCGCCGGCGTCCGGATTGGCGTAGATCGCGTCGCGCTCGCGCATCGCCGCCCACATCTCCGCGTGACCCTGCAGCACCACGTCCAGCACGCGCTGGTCCTCGTAGGCGAACTGGTCCTGCCGCAGCCGCCCCACGCGCTCGTTCGAATCGATCGCCACCGTGCCCGCGGAGGGCTCCAGCTCGCCGCCCAGGATCTTCATGAACGTGGACTTGCCGCAGCCGTTCGCGCCGATCAGGCCATAGCGGTTGCCGCCGCCGAATTTCACGGCGACGTCTGTAAACAAGGGCTTGGCCCCGAACTGCATGGCGATGCCGGAGGCGACGATCACTGGGATTCCAGAAACAAAAAAGCCGGCCTGGGCCAGCTTGCGCAGGTCAACTGCGGGGACTAACTGCGAGGCCGGATTGTAGCAGCCAACTTGCGCAAACTCTATCGGCGAGCCGCGCCGGGGCCGGCTTTGCGGTAGCTTTGGACTTTGCGATTCCTGCGGAGAGGGACGATGAGCAAAGCCATGACGGTTGGGCGTGCGACTGAATTCGGGGCTGCGTGGAACAGCCGCGATCCGGACCTCATTGCCAGCTTCTTCACGGAAGACGGCAGCTATCACGCCTCGGTGGGCCCGGACCGGCTGGGAAAGAGCTACGCCGGCAGGCAGAACATCCGCGAGGGCGTGAAGGCATTCTTCGGCCGTTTCCCCGACGGAAGGTTTGAAAACCTCAAGGTCGTCGTTCTGGGCGACCTGGGCACGTTCGAATGGGACTTCGTGGCGACCGATGCGAGCGGCAGGTCAGTGAGTACGGCAGGCTGCGATTTGCTCGAGTTCCGGGGCGACATGGTCGTCAAGAAGAACGCGTTCCGAAAACAGCGCGCCTGAGCGGATCCGGCCGCGCAAGCGCGCAGTCCTCAGCGCGGCTGGTAGTACGGGTCGCTCGTGTAATAGGGCCGATTCGGATTGTTCGAATCGTAGTAACGCTGCGAAGGGTAAACCGGCTGGTTGTAACCCTGATTGTAGTAGCGCGGGGTGTCGAGGTAGGGATCGTAGGGCGTCGCGCAGCCGGACAAGCCTGCGCCTGCGAGGATCGCGACCGCGACCGCAATTCTGGTGGTTCTCGAGCTGTTTCCGGCAGTTTTCATGTTGGTCATCCGTGGTTGGGTGGGTGGAGTTGCCAGCCATTGTTTTCCCCGGCGCGTTTCGCCGTCGGTTCGATGGCACGCTTAGCGCCCGCAGGGCGCCGCCGAATTTCTCGGTGACGCGTGTTGGCTGGCGTACAGAGCCGGCGCGCGAAAAGGCGAACGATGCCTTCATGGACGCGCATCGGAAATTTGCCGGCCGGATCTTCGCGGCGGCGGTATTCCTCCCGCTGTTATTCCTCTCCGGCTCCGCGCCGGCGCAGCAGCCTGCAGCCCCGGTCGCGGCGCCGAGAATCGATCGCTTCGACGTGGATCCCCCCAGCCGCCTGGCGCCGGGCGAGGCCCTGATCTTCAGGCTCTCGGGAAGCGCCGGAGGAGAAGCGAGCGTCGAGATCGACGGCGCAGGACGCACGCTCGCCCTCAGCGAGGTCTTCGCGGGCGTCTACGAAGGCGCCTACACCATCACCAGCCGCGACCGGATCGCGGCCGACGCAGTCGTCACCGGAAATCTGCGCCTCGGCGGCGAGAAACGCAGCACGGTCCTCGGCCAGGCCCTGGTCGACCTTCAGTTCGCCGCGAAGCAGTAGAACAGGCCCGCGCCGCCCGAGGCCTTGAGCTGCTCCTGGCTGCAGCCGCGCGAGCCGTGCGAGGAGTTCCAGGACTTCATGTGGCGCGTGTCCTTCAGCCCCGAGAGGTCGTGGTGACCGACGATCGCCGAGCCCTCGCCGCTCTTGGTCCAGTTGCCGCAGGTGGTGTCGCCGCCGGCGGTGGAAAACATCCCCTCCGGGTCCGAGCCGGTGAGCATGTCGTGCTGGTTGGTCGCGTCGCCGCGGCCCATGATGCCCTCCCCCTTCTCGGTGAGCGCGGTCGCCTTGTTGATGCCGTTTTTATCCGAGTGCAGTTCATCCACGTTGCGCGCCACCACCACGCCCTTCGCGTTCTGCCACGGGCCCTTGCCGATGCGGTCGCGCGCGTTGACGCCCGCGTCGCCGCCCGGCAGGTTCGTGCTCAGGTAGGCCTTCCAGTCCGCGCGCGTCGAGCCCGCCGCCTTCGCGAGCGCGTTGCAGTGCGCGTCCGCCCCCTCCAGGCCGCCCAGGTCGGCGCCCTTGCCCTTGCCCACGCTCGTCACGAAAAACGTCATCTGC
>CAZPNH010000159.1:0-5456 GCA_964587635.1 uncultured Bordetella sp. | reverse complement strand
GATGCGCGGCGACGAAGCGGTGCAGCCTGGGCGCCAGCCAGCGAGTGGCGAAGGAGGTGGCCGCGCTGACGGCCAGGGTGCCGGGTTCCTCGATCGCGCGCATCTCCTCCAGCGCCTCGCCCAGCCGGTCGAATCCCTCCCGCAGCTTCGGCAACAGGGTCTGCCCCGCGCGCGTCAGTTCGAGCCCCCGTGTCAGGCGCCGGAACAGCCGCAGGCGCAAGTGTTCCTCCAGCCCCTTGATCTGGTGGCTGATCGCCGCCGGCGTGACGTGCAATTCCTTGGCCGCGGTGGCGAAACTCAGGTGGCGCGCCGCCGCGACGAAGGCGCGCAGCGCATTGAGCGGCGGGAGGCGTTCGAGCGGCTTGGTCTTGGAGATAATTTTCCTATCCAAAGAGGAGAGAAAAGATCAATTGCTGCGCTGCAACCGTTTAACTGGAGGCCTGTCAGTATAGGAACGTCATAACAGTGAGTTGCAAACAATATTTGTGACGGCACTGTAATAGTGCGGTGCGGCAAACCGGCAAACCAATAAGGAGCACGCCCATGGACCAGAAGCTTAACAAAACTAACGAGGACTTGGCCTTTTTCAAAGCGCGCCTGGCGCAGGTCCACATGAGCCCGCACGAGCGCCTGCTGGCCGAGGCGCAGCTTGCCCGCGCTGAGGCGGCCGTCGAGGTGGTGGCCAGGTTCATGGGCTTCAGCAAGCGTTGGCTCGGCACGCTGCTGGCGCGTCCGGTCCGTCGCACCACCCCTTCCACCGGCTGACCGCCATGAATGGAGCGCCCGGCGTCGCGGTGCACCGGCTGAATCCCCGGCATCGCGATGACATCTCGCGCCACCTGGTCATGCTGCCCGCGGAGGACCGGCGGCTGCGTTTCGGCCAGCACATCCGCGACGAGGCGGTGCGCGATTACGCCGGCCGCATCGATTTCGAGCGCGACCGCGTGTTTGGCGTGCATGCACCCGACCTGGCCCTGGTCGGCGTCGCGCACCTGGCGCTGGACGCCGAGGAGCAGATCGCCGAACTGGGCCTGAGCGTGGATCCCTCCTGCCGCGGCAAGGGCTACGGCTTCGCCCTGCTGCAGCGCGCGGTGCTGCACGCCGCCAACCTGGGCTACCGCGTGCTGTTCATGTACTGCCTGGCCGAGAACCGCATCATGATGCACCTCGCGCGTAAGGCCGGCCTGACGCTGGTGGTCGAATCCGGCGAGACGGACGCGCGCCTGGCGCTGGACCGGGGCACCCACGGCGGCGCATTGAAGGAAGCCATGGCCGACCAGTTCGCGCTGGTGGACTGCATGCTGAAGCAGCAGTACCTGTGGCTCGCGCGGCCGCAGCCGGGCGGCGCGAAGTCAGGCGGGGAGATGCTTCCGGGTAAGGGCCGCGAGGGCGCGTTCGCCGGAATCGGCTGATTTCTCCAGCGCCGCGGCGATCAATTCCATTTCGCGCCGCCCGCGGTTCTGCGACAGCTTCCAGCGCGTCTCGATGCGCGCGAGCGGAATCGAGAAGTTGACTATGCCGTCCAACATTAGGTCGGTGTATTCCTGGCGCAGCGCATCGAACTTCGGCAGCCATTGCGGGTCGAGGCTTTCGATCAGGCGCCGCTGCGACGCGTGCTTCGCTTTGCGGTCCTCGATGAGTTTCGGCACGCCGTAGGCATGCACCGCGGCATAGTTCCAGGTCGGCACGCGCTCCTGCTCCTCGTACAGGCGTGGCGAAACGTAGGCGTGCGGCCCGCTGAACACCACCATCACTTCGTCGTCGAAGAACTCCTTCCACTGCGGATTGTTCTTCGCCATGTGCATGTCGAGGACGATCTGCCCGCCATGCTCATGCGCCGTGATCGGCAGGTGCGAGGCCAGCAGCGCGCCGCCCGTGCCGGTCACGAGGATGGGGAAATTGTTCGCGCGCATGAACGCGAGCAGTTCGGTTCTGCTTTCGAGCTGGTTGTAAGGTGGCGAATACATGGTCGTTTACTCGATCAATGCAATGGCTTGCGCGGCGATGCCTTCGCCGCGTCCGATGGTGCCCAGGTTCTCGGTGGTGGTCGCCTTGATGCTCACGGCCGCCGGCTTGATGCCGAGATCGGCGGCGATGTTGCCGGTCATGCGCGCGACGTGCGGCGCCATGCGCGGCGCCTGCGCGATGATGGTGGCGTCGACGTTGACGACCTTGTAGCCGGCCGCGGCCACCTTCTTCGCGGTGGCGCGCAGCAGTTCGCGGCTGTCCACTTCGCTGTACTGCGGATCGCTGTCCGGATAGTGCGAGCCGATGTCGCCCAGCGCGGCGGCGCCCAGCAGCGCGTCGCAGATGGCGTGCAGCAACACGTCGGCGTCCGAATGCCCCTGCAGGCCCTTGTCGTGCGGTATCTGCACGCCGCCGACCACCAGCCTGCGGCCCTCGACCAGCGCGTGCACATCGAATCCCTGTCCTATCCTCATCGTCGTCAGGATCACCTTCGGCGATTTTCCAGTATCGCCTCGGCAATCTTCATGTCCTCAGGAAAAGTTACCTTGATGTTCTCACGGCTGCCGGCCACCAGGCGCGGCCGCAGCCCCATCTGCTCCACCGCGCTGGCTTCGTCGGTCACCGGGGATGTTGCATTCTTCAAAGCCTCCATCAGCAGGCCGCAGCGGAACATCTGCGGTGTCTGCGCGAGCCACAGCAGGGCGCGGTCTTCGGTGCCCGCGATGCGCTGCGTGCCGGCTTCATCCTTGCCCGCCCGTTTTACGGTATCCGCGGAGGGCAACGCAAGGATGCCGCCGATGCTGTCGCCGCGCGTTTCGGCGATGAGATGCGCAAGGTCCCTCGCCGGCAGGCAGGGACGTGCCGCGTCGTGCACCAGCAGCCAATCGTCCGCATCCACCGCCGCCATCGCCGCCACCAGGCCGTTGTAGACCGAATCGCGCCGTGTGGCGCCGCCGCAGTACAACGGCTCCAGGCGCCCGTCGAAGGCGCGCCAGTCGTGCCGGGTGAACTCCCGGTCCTCCGGCGCCAGCACCACGAAGACGTTCTCGACGGGCGGCACGCACACCGATTTCACCGCATGCCACAGCATCGGCTGGCCGGCGAGCGGCAGGTACTGCTTGGGCTGCTCGCCGCGAAGGCGGGTTCCAGTGCCGGCGGCGGGAATCAGGGCGTAGAAAGCCAATTCGAAAACTTTCGTGTTTTCAACGCCGTATAATTGCATGGCGCCTCTTTCTTGTCATGCATCGAGACCCACTTCCGGGCAAGAAGCGCTACTGCGGCTTGACCGGTTCATCCGACGCTCTCGCGCTCTCGCGCCTGGCTGCCGAGTCGCGCCCGCTCGCGGTGTTGAGCGCGACCGCTCTCGATGCCGCGAGGCTGCTGGAGGAGATCGCCTGGTTCGCGCCGCAGCTGCGCGCCTGCCTGCTGCCCGACTGGGAAACGCTGCCCTACGACAGCTTCTCGCCGCACCACGACCTGGTGTCGGAACGGCTCGCGACGCTGTACCAGATCCAGCGCGGCGATTTCGACATCGTCTTCGTTCCCGCCGCGACCGCGCTGGTGCGCCTGTGCCCGCCCGCTTATCTCGCGGCCTACACCTTCTTCCTGCGCCAGGGCGAGCGCCTCGACGGCGACGCGCTGCGCCGGCAGCTGGCGCTGGCCGGCTACAACGCGGTGACGCAGGTGATCACGCCGGGCGAATTCTGCTTCCGCGGCGGCATCGTCGACCTGTTCCCGATGGGCAGTGCCGTCCCCTACCGGCTCGACCTGGACGACGACGTGGTCGAGACCATCCGCACCTTTGACGTGGATACGCAGCGCACGCTCTACGCGACCAGGGAAGTGCGGCTGCTGCCGGCGCGCGAATTCCCGCTCGACGACGCGGGCCGCACCAAGTTCCGGGGCCGCTGGCGCGAACTGTTCGAGGGCGATCCGTCCAAACGGCGCCTCTACAAGGACATTTCCAACGGCGTGCCCGCGGCCGGCGTGGAGTACTACCTGCCGCTGTTCTTCGATGCGCTCGCGACCGTGTTCGACTATCTGCCGGAGGCGTCCACCCTCGTCCTGCACCGCGACGTGTCCGGCGCCATCCAGGCGTTCTGGCGCGACGCGCAGTCGCGCTTCACGATGATGAGCGGCGATCCGGACCGGCCGCTGCTGCCGCCGGCGCAGCTGTTCATGTCCTCGGAAGAGTTCTACACGCGCGCCAAGGCCTACCCGAGAATCGACATCCTCGAATCGCCCGAGGAAGAGCTCGACCAGCCGGTCGCCGCCGCGCCGCTGCCGCCGCTCGCCGTGGACCGGCGCGCGAAGGATCCGCTCGCTGCGCTCAAGGGATATATCGACGGCTCGAAGCTGCGCATCCTGCTGAGCGCCGAATCCGCGGGCCGGCGGGAAACGATGCTCTTTTATCTTTCAGAGTATGGTCTTGCGCCTTTTCCCTGTGGAAATTTCCAGGAGTTCTCCGCCAACGGCAACCCGCTTTCGATAACCGCTTCCCCGCTCGCCAACGGCTTCAGCGTGCCCGCCGAGGGCTGGGCGGTGATCACCGAAGCCGAGCTCTATGCGGGCACCGTGCGCCGCAAAAGCCGCGGCGCCAAAGCGCAGACGTCGGTGGAAGGCATGCTGCGCGACCTCTCCGAGCTCAAGGTCGGGGACCCGGTGGTACACGCGCAGCACGGCATCGGGCGCTACGGCGGCCTGATCAACCTGGACCTGGGCGAAGGCGTCACGGAATTCCTGCTGCTCGAATACGACGGCGGCGACAAGCTCTACGTGCCGGTGTCGCAGCTCGAGGTGATCTCGCGCTACTCGGGCGCGCAGCCCGAGGAAGCGCCGCTGCACAAGCTGGGCAGCGGCCAGTGGGACAAGGCGCGCAATCGCGCCGCCCGGCAGGTGCGCGACACGGCCGCCGAGCTGCTCGACCTGTACGCCACGCGCGCCGCGCGCCAGGGCCACGCTTTCGGCGTGCAGCAGCACGACCTGGAAGCCTTCGCCGACGGTTTCGGCTTCGAGGAAACCCCGGACCAGGCCGCGGCGATCGTGGCGACGGTATCGGACATGACCTCGGGCAAGCCGATGGACCGCCTGGTGTGCGGCGACGTCGGCTTCGGCAAGACCGAAGTCGCGCTGCGCGCCGCGTTCGTCGCCGTCGCCGACAGGAAGCAGGTGGCGATCCTCTGCCCCACCACGCTGCTGGTCGAGCAGCATTTCCAGACCTTCAGCGACCGTTTCGCCGACTGGCCGGTGAAAATCGGCGAACTGTCGCGCTTCAAGACCGGCAAGGAGAGCACCGAGGTGCTGAAGAAGCTCTCCTCCGGCGACATCGACATCGCCATCGGCACGCACAAGCTGCTCTCGAAGGAAGTGAGGTTCGATCGCCTGGGCCTGGTGATCATCGACGAGGAGCACCGCTTCGGCGTGCACCAGAAGGAAGCCCTCAAGCGCCTGCGCGCGGAGGTGGACGTGCTCACGCTCACCGCCACGCC
>CAZPNH010000158.1:0-5457 GCA_964587635.1 uncultured Bordetella sp. | reverse complement strand
ACCCGTTCCCTGCTGCCCGGCCTGATCGCGGCGGCCGCGTTTTCCGTTTCGGTTGCAACGCACGCGATCGCTCAGCAGAAACTGAAAATCGGCTTCATCTCCACCTTTTCCGGCCCGCAGGGCGTGATCGGCGAAGACATGAAGAACTCGGTCGAGCTCGCGCTCGACCACCTGAAGCGCAAGGTGGGCGGCCTCGACACCGAGATTTTCTACGGCGACGACCAGGTCAAGCCCGACGTGGGCAAGCAGGTCGCCGAGGAGATGCTGAAGAAGAACAACGTCGATTTCGTCGCCGGGGTGATCTGGTCCAACGTCATGCTGGCGGTGGCGCCGACCGTGACCGGCGCCGGCAAGTTCATGATCGGCACCAACGCCGGCCCCAACCAGCTCGCGGGCGCCGACTGCAACGAACTCTTCTTCACCACCTCCTGGCAGAACGACCAGACGCCCGAGGCGATGGGCAAGTACATGCAGGACAAGGGCATCGAGGACGTCTACCTGATGGCGCCCAACTATGCCGCGGGCAAGGACATGCTCACCGGCTTCAAGCGCTACTACAAGGGCCGCATCGTCGACGAGGTCTACACCCGACTCGGCCAGACCGACTACCAGGCGGAGATCTCGCAGCTGCGCTCGAAGAACCCGAAAGCGGTCTTCGTGTTCTACCCGGGCGGCATGGGCATCCAGTTCCTCAAGCAGTACTCGGAGGCCGGCCTGCGCGGCCAGTTCCCGCTCTACTCGGTGTACACGGTGGACGAGCTGTCGATCCCCGCGGTCAAGCACGCCGCGCTCGGCCAGCTCGAAACGCGCTACTGGAGCCAGGACCTGAAGAACGACGCCAACATCAAGTTCGTCGGTGACTACCGCAAGAAGTACAACGGCAAGACGCCCTCCTACTACGGCGCGCAGAGCTACGACGGCATCCTGCTGATCGACTCTGCGGTGCGCGCGGTGAAGGGCAACCTGGCCGACAAGAAGGGCATGATCGCGGCGATGCGCAAGGCGGACTTCGCCTCCACGCGCGGCAAGTTCAGGTACGGCCAGAACCACTTCCCGATCGAGAACTTCTACCTGCTGAAGACGGTGGCCGGCGCCACGCCGACCTCGGATCCGGTAATGGAGATCCAGGAGACGGTGTTCAAGGACCACAAGGACGCCTACGGCACGGCCTGCAAGATGAAGTGGTAAGACCGGCAAGTATCATCAGGGGGCGCTGAGCGCCCCTTTTTTTTGCGCATTTACATCCTCATGAATCTGGTTCTCATCGCCGAACAGACACTGAATGGGCTCCAGCTCGGGGTGATGCTGTTCCTGCTCGCGGCCGGGCTCACGCTGGTGTTCGGCATCATGAACCTGGTGAATCTGGCGCACGGCGCGCTGTACATGGTGGGCGCCTACCTGACGACGTACTTCTACCAGGCCACCGGCTCCTACCTGCTGGCGATCGTGCTCGGACTCGCGGGAACCCTGGTGGTGGGCATCATCACCGAGCTCGTCGCCCTGCGAACGCTGTACGAGCGCGACCACCTCGACCAGGTGCTCGCCACCTTCGGCCTGATCCTGTTCTTCAACGAGATCATCGTGATCCTCTGGGGCCGGGCGGCGATCTACAGCACCATCCCGGAGTATCTCGCCGGGCACGTGGAGCTGGCCGGCGGCTTCCGCTATCCGCTGTACCGGCTGATGATCATCGGCGTGGGGCTCGCCGTCGCGCTGCTGCTGTGGTTCGTGGTGTCGCGCACGCGCCTCGGGATGCTGATCCGCGCCGGCGCGAGCAACCGCGGCATGGTCGCCGCGCTGGGCGTGAACATCCGGCTGCTCTACACCATCGTCTTCGGTTTCGGCGCGGCGCTCGCCGGCCTCGCGGGCCTGCTGGCCGGGCCGATCTACGCGGTGCAGCCCGGCATGGGCGAGCTGATCCTCATCCAGGTATTCGTGGTGATCGTGATCGGCGGCATCGGCTCGATCCGCGGCGCGCTCGCGGGCGCGCTCATCATCGGCATGGTGGATACGCTCGGCCGCGCCTTCCTCAAGCCGATGCTCGCCCACGTGATCTCGCCGGCCGCGGCCGACACCGCGGGGCCGGCCATCGCCTCGATGCTCATCTACCTGCTGATGGCGGTGGTCCTCGCCTTCCGTCCTGCGGGACTGTTTCCGGCCGTCCGATGAAGTCGCGCACCTGGATCCTGATCGGTCTGCTCGCCCTGCTCGCCGCAGTGCCGCCGCTGGCGGCCTGGCTGAACCAGCCCTTCTATCTCGACCTGCTGCGGCGCGTGATGATCTTCGCCATCGCGGCGACCAGCCTCAACCTGATCCTCGGCTACGGCGGCATGGTGTCCTTCGGCCACGCCGCCTATCTCGGCATCGGCGGCTACGCGGTCGGCGTGCTGTCCCACCACGGCATCGACAACGGCTGGCTGCAGTGGAGCGTGGCGATCGGCGCCTCGGCACTGGTAGCGGCGGCCATCGGCTCGGTGTCGGTGCGCACCAGCGGCATCTACTTCATCATGATCACGCTGGCCTTCACGCAGATGCTGTACTACCTCGGCATTTCCATCGAGGAGTACGGCGGCGACGACGGCCTGCGCCTCAAGGTGCGCAGCCAGTTTTCCGGTCTCATCGATCTGAACGACCCGACCGCGTTCTACTACCTCGTGCTGGCGATCCTGGTGCTGTTCCTCGCCCTGTCGCGGCGCCTGGTGAATTCGCGCTTCGGGCGGGTGCTGCAGGCGGCGCGTTCCAACGAGCCGCGCACGCGCGCCATCGGCTTCTCGCCCTACCCCTACCGGCTGGCCGCGTTCGTGATTGCCGGCGCCATGTGCGGCGTCGCGGGCGCGCTGCTCGTCAACCACACGGCCTACCTCACGCCCGAGTTCATGAACTGGACGCGCTCCGGCGAGCTGATGTTCATGGTGATCCTGGGCGGCATCGCCACCACCTCCGGCCCGCTGCTGGGCGCGGCGGCGCTGCTGCTGCTGGAAGACCTGCTGCAGGGCTGGAGCGTGCTGCCGAAGTGGATCACCGAGCACTGGCAGCTCTATCTCGGCGTGATCCTGGTGCTGGTGGTGATCTTCGCGAGGCGTGGACTGGCGGGCCTCTTGCCGGGCGACAAAAATGAGTGAAATTCTGCTGGAAACAAGAAAAATTAAAAAATCGTTCGGCGCGCTGCTGGCGACCGACCACGTGGATTTCGACGTGCGCGAGGGCGAAACGCACGCGGTCATCGGCCCCAACGGCGCCGGCAAGACCACCTTCATCAAGCAGATCTCGGGCGAGCTGCGCCCCGACTCAGGCCTCATCCACTTCGCCGGCGAGGACATCACCGGCCTCGCCTGGCCGCAGCGCTCGCGCAAGGGCCTCGCGCGTTCCTTCCAGATCACCAGCGTCTACCGCGACTTCAGCGCGCTCGACAACGTGGCGATGGCGGTGCAGGCGCAGAGCGGCCACAGCTTCCGCTTCTGGCGGCCGGCGCGGGAAGACAGGGCGCTGACCGAACCCGCCGCGCGAATCCTGGCAGAAATCGGCCTGGACAAAAGAAAGCACGTTCTGGCCGCCAACCTTTCGCACGGCGAGCAGCGCCAGCTGGAAATCGCCATGGTGCTCGCCACCCGTCCCCGCATGATGCTGCTGGACGAACCGGTGGCCGGCATGGGCACAGACGAGTCGCAGCGCATGATCGAATTCCTCGCCACCCTCAAGGGCAAGACCACCATGGTGCTGGTCGAGCACGACATGGACGCCGTGTTCACGCTCGCCGACCGCATCTCGGTGCTGGTCTACGGACGTATCATCGCCACCGGGACGCCGGCCGAGATCCGCGCCAACGCCGAAGTGCTCGCCGCCTACCTTGGAGAGGACGTGTGAGCGAAGCCCGTGAGTTGTTGCGCGTAGAAAACCTGGAAACCGCCTACGGCCAGAGCCAGGTTCTGTTCGGGGTGTCGATGGCGATCGCCGAAGGCCAGGTCGCGACGCTGCTCGGGCGCAACGGCATGGGCAAAACCACCACCGTGCGCTCCATCATGGGCATGACCCCGTGCCAGGGCGGCAAAATCATCTTCGCGCAGGAACCGCTCGCGGGCCTGCCCTCCTACCGCGTCGCGCAGGCCGGCATCGGCCTGGTGCCCGAAGGCCGGCAGATCTTCCCCAACCTGACCGTGCGCGAAAACCTGATTGCCACCGCGGCCAACCGGCGCGGCGACAGGAATCCCTGGACCCTCGACAGGGTGTTCGACCTGTTTTCGAATTTGAGGAATAGAGCGAACAACTACGGCAACCAGCTTTCCGGCGGCGAGCAGCAGATGCTGGCGATCGGCCGGGCGCTCATGACCAACCCGCGGCTGCTGATCCTGGACGAGGCCACCGAGGGCCTCGCGCCGCTGATCCGCGTCGAGATCTACAAGTCCATCGAGCGGCTCAAGGCTGCGGGATTGTCGATCCTGGTGATCGACAAGGACGTGAAGGCGCTGATCCGCGTGGCGGACGTACACTACATGCTGGAAAAGGGCCGGGTGGTCTGGACCGGCAGTTCGGCCGAACTGGCCGCGAACGAGGACATACAGCACCGGTATCTCGGGGTATGAAGCGCGAAAACGTCATCGGCAGGGCCAACGTCGAGGACAGCCCGGCGCTCGACGCCTATTACCGCGAACTCGAGCAGCGCGGCCTGGGCGCGCTGTGGAACGTCGCCAACGAAATCGAACCTTGGTATCCGCAGCCGAAATCGGTGCCGATGCTGTGGAAGTGGCGCGACGTCCAGCCGATGGTGCGCAAGGCCGCGGAACTCGTCACGGCCGAGAAAGCGGCGCGGCGCGTGGTGATGCTGGTCAATCCCGGGCGCAAGGAATGGAGCGCGGCGGCGGGCCTGCTCTACACCGGCGTGCAGATCATGAATCCCGGCGAATTCACCTCCGCGCACCGCCACCAGGCCTCGGCATTGCGCTTCGTGATGGAAGGCAAAGGTGCCTACACGGTGGTGGACGGCGAACGCATGGACCTGGGCGCGCGCGACTTCGTGCTCACGCCGAACGGCACCTGGCACGATCATGGCGTCGAAGCCGATGGCACGCAGTGCGTCTGGCAAGACGGCCTCGACATCCCGCTCATGAATTCGCTGGACGCGAATTTCTTCGAAGTCCACAAGCAGACCGTGCAGATGCCCGCGCCGCTGTCGCGCGAGAACTGGAAGAAGCCCTACTCGCCGGTGTTTTTGTACAAGTGGGATTCCTGTTTTTCAGAATTGAAGCGGGAAAAGGCATACGAATATAAAAACCCCCTGACCGGCGGCCCAGTCATGCCCACCATGGGAGCAAGGCTGGAACTGATCAAGAGCGGCACGAATCCAGTCCGCCACACCGGCAGCGTCATCTACCAGGTCGCATCCGGCCATGGCTGGTCCGAGATCGGCGACCAGCGCTTCGAGTGGGAAGAGAAGGACATCTTCTGCATTCCGTCGTGGAC
>CAZPNH010000157.1:0-5470 GCA_964587635.1 uncultured Bordetella sp. | reverse complement strand
TTTCAGGCACGCCGTAGACGCCGTAGTCGATGCCGGTGCGGCCGTCGGCGTCGACGATGGAGACCTGGTAGGGATTGCCGAACTGCGCCAGCCAGCGCTGCGCGTCCTCGCCCTTGTCCTTGTAGTTGAGGCCGAGGATCGGCAGCAGGTTTTTCTTCGACAATTCCACCAGCACCGGGTGCTCGTCGCGGCAGGACACGCACCACGAAGCCCAGACGTTGAGCAGCCAGACTTTCCCGCGCATGTTGGACGGCGCAAAGCGCCGTGCTGCCGGGTCGAAACGCTCGCCCGCTTGCTGCAGTACCGGCAGGTCGAAAGCGGGCGCCGCCTTGCCGATGAGCGGCGAAGGCACTTCGCGCGGGTCGAGCTTGAGCCCCGCGGCTAGAAAGCCCACCAGCAGGAGGAAGATGCCCAGCGGCCACAGGAAACGTTTCATGCCGCGCTGCGAACGACAGTCTCGTCTGCCGCGCCCGCGCGCGGGCCATCGCGCTCGCGCGATCCTGCACGGTAGCGCCGGTCGCCGGCGGCAAGCAGGCCGCCCAGCGCCATCAGCAGGCAGCCGCTCCAGATCCATTTGATGAAGGGCTTGACGTGGATGCGCACCGTCCAGGCGGTGCCTTCCGGGCCAACGGCCTCGCCCAGCGACACATACAGGTCGCGCGTGACGCCGCCGTTGATCGCCGCTTCCGTCATCGGGTTGCGCTGCACGCGGTAGATGCGCTTCTCCGGCGACAGATCGGCGACCGGCCGGCCGTCGCGCTGCACGTTGATCGCGCCGCGCACCGCGGCGTAGTTCGGGCCGGCCACTTCCTTCACGCCGTCGAAGCGGAACGCATAGCCGCCCAGCGTGACGGTGTCGCCGGGCGCCATGCGCACGTCGCGCTCGGACTCGTAGCTTTTCACCAGCGTCACGCCGATCACGAACACGCCGATGCCCGCGTGGGCGAGCAGCATGCCGGCGAAAGCGGCCGTGAATTTGCCTTTTGATTTGAAACGCATCACCAGCGCAGTGAACACGCCGGCAATGATCCAGAACCCCAACAGCAATCCCACGCTGGTGAGCAGCGCCCAACGTCCGAACAGCAGCGGCACGAACAACGCGCCCAGCAGTGCGGCGATCGCCGCCCAACGCAGCCGCCGCGCAAGCTTCGCCGCGTCGCCGCTGCGCCAGGCGACCAGCGGCCCGATGCCGGCGAGCAGGATCGCCGGCGCCATGAGCGGCGCGAACACCGATTCGAAGTAGGGCGGGCCGACGGAAATTTTGCCGAGGCCGAGCGCATCCAGAAACAACGGATAGAGCGTGCCGAGCAGTACCGCGGCGCAGGCGACCAGCATCAGCACGCTGTTGGCGAGCAGCATGGACTCGCGCGACAGCAGGTCGAAGCGCCCGCCGGGCGCCACGCGCGGCGCACGCCAGGCGTACAGCGCAAGCGAGCCGCCGATCACCAGCGCGAGGAAGCAGAGGATGAAAATGCCGCGCTTGGGATCCGTGGCGAACGCATGCACCGAGGTCAGCACGCCCGAGCGCACCAGGAAAGTCCCGAGCAGGCTGAGCGAGAACGCGAAGATCGCCAGCAGCACGGTCCAGGACTTGAAGGCGCCGCGCTTCTCGGTCACCGCCAGCGAGTGGATCAGCGCGATGCCGATCAGCCAGGGCATGAAGGAGGCGTTTTCCACCGGGTCCCAGAACCACCAGCCGCCCCAGCCGAGCTCGTAGTAGGCCCAGAAGCTGCCGAGCGCGATGCCGATAGTGAGGAACATCCACGCCGCGGTGGTCCAGGGCCGCGACCAGCGCGCCCAGGCCGCGTCCAGCCGGCCGTCGAGCAGCGCGGCGATGGCGAAGGCAAACGCCACCGAGAAGCCGACGTAGCCCATGTAGAGCATCGGCGGGTGGATCACCATCGCCGGGTCCTGCAGCAGCGGATTCAGGTCGCGGCCGTCGGCGGCGGCGGGCAGCAGGCGCTCGAAGGGGTTCGAGGTGAACAGCATGAAGGACAGGAAGCCGACCGCGATCAAGCCCATGACGCCGAGCACGCGCGCCACCATGTCGTCGGGCAGGCTGCGGCTGAACACCGACACCGCCACCATCCACACGGAGAGCATCAGCACCCACAGCAGCAGCGAGCCTTCGTGGCTGCCCCAGGTCGCGGCGATGCGGTATTGGGCAGGCAGGCTGGAGTTGGAATTGCTCGCCACGTTGAGCACCGAAAAATCGTTGCTGTAGAACGACCAGGCAAGGCAGCCGAAGGCGATGGCGACGAACACGAACTGGCCCTGCGCCCCCGGGCGCGCCACCGCGATGAAGCCGGGCATGCCGCGCGCGGCGCCCGTCAGGGACAGCACGGACTGCGTCAGCGCGATGAGGAGCGCGACGATGAGCGCGAAGTGGCCGAGTTCCGCAATCATCGCGCGCCTCCCGTGACGACGCTGCGCGCCGCTTTTTCCGCTTCCGCCTTGGACAGCGCGTGCGCCACTTCGGGCGGCATGTAGTTCTCGTCGTGCTTGGCCAGCACTTCACCGGCGTGGAACGCGCCGTCGGGCCCGAGCTTGCCCTGCGCCACCACGCCCTTGCCCTCCTTGAACAGGTCCGGAAGGATGCCGGTGTAGACCACCGGAATGCTCTTGGCGGTGTCGGTGACGATGAATTGCACCGTGAGCCCGTCGGCACTGCGCTTCAGGCTGCCCTTTTCGACCATCCCGCCGATGCGGAAGGTGCGGTCCACGGGCGCTTCCTTCGCCGCCACCTGGCTCGGGCTGAAGAAGAACACCACGTTGCCCTGGAAGGCGTACAGCACGAGCCCGGCGGCGACCGCCACCAGCGTGACACCCGCAGCAATGGCGATCATGCGTTGGTGACGGGATTTCATTTGTTCAATGTCCAGATTTCGATGGCAATGCACAGGGCGGCCACGGCATACGAACCCCATACATAGAACCCATATCCACCCATCGCGAAAAATTCGCTCATGCCGCCGCTCTCTGCAAGCGAACCCATTCGGCGCCGCGCTCGCGCTCGAGGATGATATTGCGCAGGCGCGCCAGCGTGACCGCGATGCTGTACATCCACGCCGCGAGCGCCATCACCAGCATGCCGATGAGCATGGTCGCCGCCATTTTCGGCGCCGCCATCAGGTTGATGGACGAGCCCTGGTGCAGCGTGTTCCACCACTGCACCGAGAAATAGATGATCGGCACGTTCACCGCGCCCAGCAGCGCCAGCACCGCGCCGGCGCGGTCGGCGCGCGCGGGATCGGCAATCGCGCCCTTGAGCGCGATGAAGCCGAGGTAGAGGAACAGCAGGATCAGCTCCGAAGTCAGGCGCGCATCCCACACCCAGTAGGTGCCCCAGGTCGGCTTGCCCCACAGCGCGCCGCTCCACAGCGCGATGAAGGTGAACATCGCCCCGGTGGGCGCGAGCGCCGAGGCCATCATGCCGGAGAGCCGCGTGTTGAGCGCGAGGCCCATGGCGGCCCAGCCGGCCATCACCAGGTAGATGAACATGGACATCCAGGCGGCGGGCACGTGCAGGAAGATGATGCGGTAGGCCTCGCCCTGCTGGAAGTCGGTGGGGGCGACGAAGAACGCGAGGTACAGTCCGGCGAGCGCGAGCACGCCAGCTAGGACCGAAAACCACGGAATCAGTTTCCCGGCGACGGGAAAAAAGGCCTGGGGCGCGGCGAGTTGGAAAAAGTCGGATTTCATCAAGCGGATTTCTCAATCCAGGGCGATTCTGAGGGCCATGCAGGCGGCCCATGGACCGATGAGCGAGGATACCGCAAGAAGCGCGCCGAGCAGCGCCAGGTGCGCAAACGGATTGATCCCGATCAAAGTTGCCGTCACGGCACCGGCACCGAACACCAGTACCGGCGCATACAGCGGCAGCAGCAGCAGCCCGAGCAGCGCGCCTGCGCCGCGCACGCCCAGCGTCAATGCCGCGCCCGCGGCGCCGAGCAGGCTCAGCACCGGCGTGCCGAGCAGCAGCGAAGCGAGCAGGATTTTCAGCGCCTCTGCGGGCTGTCCGTACTGCAGGCCGTTGAGCGGCGCCGCGAGCGCGTGCGGCAGGCCGGTGGACAGCCAGTGGGCGGCGGTCTTCGCCAGCACGACCACGAGGAGCGGTTGCGGCGCGATCAGCATCTGCTCCAGCGTGCCGTCGGCGAAATCCGCGGCGAAGAGCCGCGGCAGCGACACCACCGCGGCGAGCAGCGCGCCGACCCAGGCCACGCCCGCGGCCATGGCGCGCAGCTGGCCCGGCTCGGGGCCGACGCCCAGCGGAAACAGGCTCGCCACGAGGACGAAGAACACCAGCACGTTCAGCACGTCGCCCTTGCGGCGCAGCGCCAGGCGCAGATCGCGGCGGACGATCAGCATGAATCCGCTCACGCCGCTCAGCCCCGCAGATCCAGCGTCTGCACGGCCGCCGCCGCGATGGGCACATCCTGGTGCGAGGTCATCACCAGCATGCCGCCCGCGGCGAGGTGCGCGGCGCACAGCGCGCTCACGCGTCCGATCGCCTCGTCATCCAGCGCGGCGAACGGTTCATCGAGCAGCCAGAGGGGCGCGGACGCCGGCAGCGCGAGGCGGGCGAGCGCCGCGCGGCGGCGCTGGCCCTGCGACAGAAACCCGGCGGGTAGATCGGACAGCGGCGCGATGCCGAGCTGTTCCAGGGCATTCTCGATTTTCGATTCGTGTATTTCAAAACCTGAAAGGCGGGAAGCAAACCGCAAATTCTCTAGGACGGTCAGCTCGTCCTTGACCGCGGGCGCATGGCCGAGGAACAGCATGTCCGCGCCGTAGCCCTCGCCGATTTCCCTGCCGCGCCAGCGCACCGACCCGGCCGCGGGCCGCGTCAGCCCGGCGAGGATGCGCAGCAGGCTCGTCTTGCCGCTGCCGTTGGCGCCGCGCACGCGCAGCAGGCCGCCGCCGTCGAGCGCGAAACCGAGGTCGGAGAACAGGCGCGTCCCGCCGCGCTCGCAGGCGAGCGCCGTAGTCTCAAGCATGGGGTGATTTTACGTTCTAGCCGGGCTGACGAAGTTCGAGCCGCATTTCCCTCTTATGCGCGCGTGGTGAGCGGCCGGTCTCGCGCTTGAACATGGCGCAGAACGCCGACAGGCTGGCGTAGCCGAGGTCGAGCGCGACCGCCGTCACGGGGCGGCCCTCGGCGAACCAGGCGAGCGCGCGCAGCAGCGCGGCGCGCCGGCACCACTCGCCGAAATTCATGCCGAGCTGGCGCTTGAAATGCCGGTCGAGCGTGCGCCCGGTCAGGCCGTGGCGCGCGGCCACGTCCTCGCGCGTGCCCGCCCTCTCGGGATGCGCGACCAGTCCGGCGCAGATGCGCGCGAGGGGCTCGCTGCGCGGCATCGGCAGGTTGTAGGGCAGGCGCGCGAGCGACGCGAGTTCATCGAGGATCAGCTTCATGATGCGGCCCTCGGCGCCGCTCTCGTCGTATTCGACGGGCAGTTCGGTCGCGCGC
>CAZPNH010000156.1:0-5490 GCA_964587635.1 uncultured Bordetella sp. | reverse complement strand
CTTCAGCCGCTCGACGCACTGGAGGATGATTCTGGTCGACTGGCGGATCTCCTCCATGCGGCAGAGGTAGCGGTCGAAGTTGTCGCCGTTGAGCCCGAGCGGAATGTCGAACTCGAGATCTTCGTACTCGATGCCGAGATGCCTGCGCACCGTGCTCCAGGCGCCGTCGCAGCCGACGAGATAGCGCGACCGGATCCTGCGTTCCCGGCCGGCGTCATCCCGCAGCCGAAGCGTCACCGCCGCGTCCGTCTGCTCGAAATCCACGAGTTCGCTGCCGAGCGCCACTTCAACGCTTGGGTACGCCGCCGCGTGCTTGCGCAGCGCCTCCTCCACCGGCGGCTGCGTGAAGACCATATTCGGCGGCCAGCCGAGGGGATAGGGTTGTGCGACGGACCCGAGGCGCTTGATCAGCTGTCCGTCCACGCCGTAGTACTCCGACGGCGTGAAGGGCGCCGTGTGCTTCGCGACGGCGCCGGCAAGTCCGAGATTCTGGAACACGCGCATGATCTCGTGATCGAGCGCGAACGCTCTCGGCTTGTCATACACGCCGCGCGAGCGTTCGACGGCGAGCGTTCGCACGCCCAGGCTGCCGAGCAACGCCGTACAAGCGGCCCCGCAAGGGCCGAAGCCAGCGACGGCGACATCGAAATCGGGGTCGACCGCCCTGCTCCGCGAATTATTCCGGGACGACGCCGACATCTTTGGCAAGCTTCGCCCAGCGCACATGTTCGGCCGCCAGGAAATCGCCAAGCTGCTCGGGCGTGCCGGCCCCGGCGTCGGCGATGATGCCGAGATCAAAGAGGCGCTTCACCATGTCCGGATCCCTGATCACGCCGTCCATGTCGCGATTGACGCGCCGGATGATATCGATGGCGGTGCCCTGCGGGGCGACAACCGCGTGCCAGCCGACGTACTGGAAGCCGGGAAACGTCTCGCCCAGCGTCGGAACCTGATCCAGCCCGGGAACCCGCTTCGCGGAGGTCACCGCCAGGGGGCGGAGCGCGCCTCGCTGCAGGTACGTGGTGGTGGCCGCCACCGCCTGCACGGTAATCTGCGTGCGGCCGGCTACGGTATCGAGGATGCCGGGCTGTACGCCGCTATAGGGAACGTGAACCATCTTGATGCCGGCGGTGGAGGCCAGCATGTCGGCCATCATTCCGGAAAACGTCTTCTGACCTTCGGTGGCCATGGAGATCTTGTCCGGATTGGCCTTTGCATACGCCACGAGTTCCGCAACGCTCTTCACCGGAAAATCCGGATTCGCCGCCACCACGAAAGGGCTCAGGCCGATCATGCCGACCGGCGCGAAATCCTTGCGCGGATCGTAGGGCAGCGCCTTGAACGTATACGCGTTGATCACCAGCGCAGCGGTCGTGGCGTAGTAGAAGTTATAGCCGTCGGCCGGAGACTTGGCGGCGGCAAGTGCGCCCACCACGTTCTGGCCGCCGGGGCGGTTCTCGACCACGACGCCCTGGCCCCACTGCTTCGAAAGCCGGTCTGCAATCAACCTCGCGACGATATCGGGGCTGGAGCCGGGCGGCTGCGACAACACCAGGCGAACCGGCTTGGACGGCCATGACTGCGCATGGACTTGCCCGCCCGCCGAAAGTGCGAGCAACGTGCAAAGTGCGATTCTGAACATGCCGTTTCCTCCTCCTGAGGGGTTGAAGGATGGTAAGCCGCGGACGATAATCCGGAAACAGGATTTCCTGGATGTATTAAATCCAAATTATGGATATTGGAAAAGTCGATCTCAATCTGCTGGTGGTTTTCGCGGCGATGTTCGAGCATCACAGCGTGACGCGGGCCGGGCAGGCAGTCGGCCTGAGCCAGCCGGCGATGAGCGCCGCCCTGGCGAAGTTGCGCGCGACGTTCAATGACGCCCTATTCGTGCGGACCGGCGCCGGTATGCGGCCGACATCCAAGGCCGCGGAGCTCGCCGAACCCGTGCACCGGGTGCTGGACACCGTCAAGTCCGAAATCCTTCAAGCGGCGAATTTCGACGCCGCCACGACCAATCGCAGGTTCACGGTCATCACGCCCGACATCGGCGAGATGGCCTTCCTGCCGAAGCTCCTGGCGCGGCTGTCCGCGGAAGCGCCCCGCGCCGATGTGAGAACGCTCGCCATGCCGCCGGCGGAGATCGAGCAGGCGCTGGAATCGGGAACCGCCGACCTTGCCCTCGGCCTGTTTCCGGACCTGACCAAGTCCGGCTTCTTCCAGCAGCGGCTGTTCAGGAACTCCTTCATCTGCATCGTGCGCGCGAATCATCCGGAAATCGGCGAGCAGGTCACGCTGAAGAAATTCCTGGAAGCCCCGCATGCCGTGGTGCGCCCCGAGGGCCGCACGCACGACCTGTTCGAGCGAGCATTGCAGCAGCGCGGCTACGTGCGCCGCATACGGCTGGAAATCCCGCATTTTCTGAGCCTGCCGGCGATCATCGCCGAATCGGACCTGGTCGCCACCGTGCCGCGCGACATCGGTGTGGCGTTTGCGAAGCTGGCGAAGCTGCGCCTCGTGGAACCGCCCGTGAAAGTCCCGCTGTTCGACGTCAAGCAATACTGGCATCAGCGCGCGCACAAGGACCCCGTCAATGGTTGGCTGCGGGGCCAGGTGCGGGACCTGTTCCACGACTGAACGGGATCAGGCCACTTTTCCCAGGGCCAGCAACAGGCGCTCCGGCGTGAACGGCATGGCGGTCACGCGCGCGTTCAGCGGCGCGAGCGCGTCGTTGATCGCATTCATCACGGCCGCCGGCGCGCCCGCGGTGCCGGCCTCGCCCACGCCCTTGGCACCGAGTTGCGACTGCAGCGTCGGCGTCTCGACGTGCGCGCAGACGATGTCGGGCATCTCGGCGCTCATGGGCACGAGGTAATCGGCCATGTTGCCGTTGAGCAGCTGGCCTTCGGGGCTGTAGAGGCATTCCTCGAACAGCGCCGCGCCGATGCCCTGCACTACGCCCCCGCGCAACTGCTCGTCCACCAGCATCGGATTGATCACGGTGCCCGAATCCTCCACGCACCAGTGCTTGAGCAGTTTCACGAAGCCGGTATCGGCATCCACTTCGACCAGTGACGCCTGGATGCCGTTGGTGAAGGTGAAGCCGTACTGGCGCGGCGTGTAGTGCCGCGTGACGGTGAGTTCGGACTGGAAGTCCATCGGCAGCGTGTCGGGGCGGAAATAGGCGACGCGGCCGAGTTCCGCCAGGGGCAGAAGGGGTTTGAGGCTCAGTTTGTTTATTACCGAATTTTCCCGAATATCGAGTTCTTCCTTCTCCACATTCAAAATCCTCGAGGCGATATCCAGGATATTCGCCCGCAGGGCGCGGCCCGACTGCAGGACCGCTTCGCCGCCGATGCCCGCGCCGCGCGACGCCCAGGTGCCCCCGCCGTAGGGCGTCACGCCGGTGTCGCCCGTGATTACTTTTATTTTTTCCAGAGAAACCCCGACAGCACTTGCGGCAATTTGCGCGAAGATGCCTTCGGTGCCCTGCCCCTGCTCGGTAACGCTGCACATCACCGTCACCATCCCGGTCGGCTCCAGCCGCAGCGTCGCGCCGTCCTGCGCCGAGATGCGCGCGCCGCCGACGCCGTAGAAGGCGGGCGAGGGATTGGTCACTTCGATCATGGCCGCGAGGCCGATGCCAAGGTAAGCGCCTTGTTTTCTTTTCTCTTCCTGTTCTTTTCTGAGTTTCTTGTAATCCATCAACTGCAACAGCTTGTCGAGCGTCTGATGATGCGACAGCTTTTCGAACTTCACGCCTGAAGGAAACGTGTACGGATAGGCGTCGTCTGCGATCAGGTTCCTGCGCCGGAACTCGGCCGGATCCATGTTCAGCTTCTGCGCCGCGAGGTCCACGATGCCCTCGGTGATCGCGACCGCGATCGGATGCCCGACGGCGCGGTACTGGCAGGTGACGTTCTTGTTGGTGAACACCACGTTCAGCAGCGCGCGGTATTTCTGGTGCTTGTACGGGCCGCCCGTGAGATTGACGACCTGGTTGCCCTCGATGCCGCTGGTGCGCGGATACACCGAGTACGGCCCGATGCCGGTCAGGTCGTTCAGGTCGAAAGCGAGGATGTCGCCGTCTTTCGTGCACGCCAACCGGACTTTGGCCTTGTGTTCCCGCGCGTGAATGTCGGTCGCAAACGACTCCAGCCGGTCGGCGACGAATTTCACGGGCCGGCGCAGCATCACCGACAGCGCCGCGGTGGCCATCTCATCGGGATAGACGTGCACCTTGATGCCGAAGGAGCCGCCGACATCCTTCGCGATCACGCGCACGTTCGCCTCGGGAATGCCGAGGTGCCGCGAAAAGATGTCCTGCATCATGTGCGGCGCCTGCGTCGAGTGGTACGCCGTGAGCGTGTGCTCGGCCGCGTTGTAGTCCGCGAGAATGGAGCGCCCTTCCAGGCAGACGCCGGTGTGGCGGCCGAATTCGAAGGTTTCCTCGACCACGACGTCGGCCTTGGCGAAGGCCTCGTCCACGCCGCCGGTGTCGTGCGCGCGTTGGAAGCAGATGTTGTCGCTGAATTCCTTGTGGATCAGCGTTTTCCCCGCCAGGGACTCTTCCATGCCGACCACGACCGGAAGCTCCTGCCACTCCGCCTCAATCAGCGCCGCCGCATCCTCGGCCTGCGCGCGCGTCTCCGCGACCACCGCCGCGACCGCTTCGCCCTGCCAGCAGGCGCGCTCGATCGCCACCGCGTGCTGCGGCGGCGATTTGATGCCCTTCAAGTGCGCAAGTACCCCGACCCAGGGAGTGCAGTACTCGGCAATGGCCTTGCCATCGAGGATTGCAATGACGCCCGGGGACTTCAATGCGCGGGAAAAATCCAGTTTTCTTATCAATGCATGGGCATAGGGACTTCTGAAGAAAACCACGTGCGCCAGCCTCGGCAGCCGCAGGTCGTCGGTATAGGCGCCGCGCCCCTGCAGCAGGCGTTTCGCGTTCGGGCGCGGCACGCTCAGGCCGATGTAGCCGCGGTCCACCTTGGTGCCGGGCGCGTGGAGCGGGAGCTCAGCCTTTCCCATGAGCCGCCTCTGTCTGAATCACATCCTCTATTGCGTCGACGATCGCCTGATAGCCCGTGCAGCGGCAGTAGTTTCCGGAGATGTGGGCCCGGATTTCCTCCCGGGTCGGCTTTTTCGAATTCAAAACGAGGTCCTGCGCCGCCATCAGCATCCCCGGCGTGCAGAAGCCGCATTGCAGCGCGTTCCTCTCGTGGAAGGCCTTCTGCAGTCCGGCGAGCTCCTTCGAATCCGACAAGCCTTCGATGGTATCCACGCGGCAGCCGTTCGCCTGCACCGCCAGCATCAGGCAGCCGCGCACGATCTGCCCGTCCACGCGCACCGTGCAGGCGCCGCAGACGCCGTGCTCGCAGCCGGTGTGCGAACCGGTGAGCCCCAGCTCGTCGCGCAGGAAATCCACCAGGTGCTGGCGCGGCGCCACGCGCCGGGTGACCTGCGTGCCGTTGACGCTGAGCGTTA
>CAZPNH010000155.1:0-5490 GCA_964587635.1 uncultured Bordetella sp. | reverse complement strand
GGCACGGCGCCGCGCGTGGTGCTGGCCGGGGTCGACCGCTGGCGGCGGCGCATGGAGGCGAATCCCTACCGCTTCCTGCGCGAGGAGATCGCCGCCGCGCTGCGCGCCGCCGCCGGACGGCTTGCGCGCTTCCTGCACGCCGAAGAACGGGACGTGGCCTTCGTCGAGAACGCCACCACGGGCATGAATGCCGTGCTGCGCTCCCTCGATTTGCGCCGCGGCGACGAAATCCTCGCCACCACGCATGTCTACAACGCCGTGCGGCAGGTGATCCATGAAGTCTGCCGGCGGACCGGGGCGAGGCTGGTGGAGGCGCCCATCCGCCTGCCGGTCAACGGCGTTGAGGAACTGGTTCTCCCTCTAAAACGGAAATTGAACCGCAAAACGAAACTGGTCGTTCTCGACCACATCGCCTCGCCTACCGGCCTCGTCTTCCCCGTAAAGCGGCTGGCGCGCATCGCCCGCGCGCACGGCGCGCAAGTCCTGGTGGACGGGGCGCATGCACCCGGGCAGATCGGCCTCGATATTCCCTCGCTGGGCGTGGACTGGTACGCCGGCAACTGCCACAAGTGGCTGTTCGCGCCCAAGGGCTGCGGCTTCCTGTGGGCGCGCCGCTCCGTGCAAGCCGGAATCCACCCGCCGGTGATATCGCACTGCTACGGCAAGGGCTACACCGCCGAGTTCGACTGGACGGGCACGCGCGATTTCTCCGCCTGGCTGGCGGTGCCCGCCGCGATTGATTTCTATGAAGAACTGGGACCCGCGAAGATTCGAAAACACAATCATTTGCTGGCGACGGCTGCGGCGCAGCGGCTGGCGGCGGCCTGGGGCTCCATCACGGACGGCCCCGCGGCACTGCACGGCTCGATGATGTCCGTCCGGCTGCCGGATCGCCTGCAGCGCCGCGATCCGGGGGATCTGATGTCCGAATGGCTCGCCCGCCGCCGTACCGTCATCGCCGTGATGGCGATCGGCGGCGCGCGGTGGGCGCGCGTTTCGGCGCAGGTCTACAACACGCCCGGCGATATCGAGCGGCTGCTGCGCCTCCAGCGGCCGCGCATTTACCGCCCGTAATACTCCTGCACGGTTTCCGCGGCGACCGCTTGGAGAAATTTCGCGGTGGCCGGGTCGATGCCGGCCAGGTACGGATTGCCGACGGGCGATTTGCCGTACACCGCCGCGTAGGTGGTGCAGGCGGCGAGATAGGTGCCGATCAGCGTCGGGTGCCTGTTGTCCGGCTGGTAGAACTCCAGGTCGGGGCGTTTGCCGATCGCCCTTGCGAAGGCGAGGCCGGCGGGAATCACCAGCGCGTCGATTTCATTGCCGGCGGCGGTGTAGGCCTCCGCGAGCTGCGCCGTCATCTCCGGCTTGTCCTTGTACGCCCAGGACATGAACAGCACCAACCGGGCGCCGGCCTTCTGGATGATCTCCCGGTCCTTCTTCACGTACTCATGGAAGATGCCCTTGAGCTGCGGATGGATGGGACACTGGCTGCAATCCATCACGATGACGGTGTCGAACTGCCGGCCGGGCTTGTTGAACACGATCTGGTTGCCGGCGGTGAAGGAATACCTGCCCATGCCGCCGCCCGGCCGCAGGTAGGACTCCATGTCGTGCCAGTCGATGCCCGACCCGGCGATCGTCACCGACACCGCGCGGGAGTGGCTTTGCGGATCCCCGGCCTTTATCAGCTGGCCCACATGGCCGTGCATGCTGTTGTTGTAATAAAAAAAGCTGTTCCCCACCCAGAGCGCGGACTCGACGGGTCCTCCCTCAAGGGCCGTGCGTGCGGGTTTCGTTTGCGCGAGCGCGGAACCGCCCATGACCAGCGTCGCGACAAGCAGTGCGATTCCGAGCTTCATGTTGTCCTCCCCTTTTTCAAAGCATCTCCAACGGCTGCGCCCGCCCGGGCGGCGGGAACATCCCGTCGATTTCCGCAAGCTGTGCCGCATCGAGTGTACGCTCGAGCGCGCCGAGATTTTCCCTGAGCCGCTCGCGCCTGCCGGTCTTGGGGATGACGATGACGCCCTCCTTCGACAGCAGCCAGGCGAGCGCGGCCTGCGCCGGCGTCATGCCGTTTCGCTTGGCGAAACCGGCGAAGCGCGGATCCTGCAGCAGCCTACCCTGCTCCACCGGCGAATAGGCCATGACCGGCACCTTGCGCTCGCGCAGCCACGGCTGCAGGTCCCACTCGATGCCGCGGCGCGTGGGGTTGTAGAGCAATTGGTTCACCGCGACCGCGTTGCCGCCCGGCACCTTCCACAGCGCCTGCATATCGGAGAAATCCAGGTTGCTGACGCCGTAGTGGCGGATCTTGCCCGCCTTCTGCAGCGCGGCAAAAGCTTCGACGGTTTCCGCGAACGGAATGCTGCCGCGCCAGTGCAGCAGGTACAGATCGATGCGGTCGGTTTTCAGCCGCTTCAGGCTGCGTTCGCACGCGGCCGGAATGCCTTTGCGCGAGGCATTGTGGGGATACACCTTCGTCACGATGAACGCTTCCTCGCGCCGGCCCGCGATCGCCTCGGCGACCAGTTCTTCGGAGCGGCCGTCGCCGTACATTTCCGCGGTGTCGATGAGCGTGGCGCCCAGGTCGAGGCCGAGCCGCAGCGTGGCGATTTCCTCCGCGCGGGCCGCCCTGCTGTCGCCCATGTTCCAGGTGCCCTGCCCGAAGGCCGGCACCTGCTCGCCCGAGGGCAGCGCGACGGTTTTCAGCATGACGGGTATCCTACCGCCCACCATGGAAACCGCGGAAGACTGGATCGCGAAGGCACGCGGCCTGCAGGGCCTGCTGCGCGACGCCGCGCCGCGCATTGAAGCCGGCCGCTGCCTGCCCGCGGACGTCGTGGACGCGCTGCACGCGGAGAAATTGTTCCGCATGCTGCTGCCGCGCTCGCTGGGGGGCGCCGAATTGCCGCTGGCAACGTTCTTCCAGGCGGTCGTCGCCATCGCCGAAGCCGACGCGAGCACCGCCTGGTGCGTGGTGCAGAATTCCGGCTGCTCGATGGCATCCGCGTACCTCGCGCCGGAAGCGGCGCGGGAAATATTCGGCGATGCGCGCGCGGTAGCGGCCTGGGGATTTCCGTCCAACCCGGCGCAATGCCGCGCGATCCCGGTCGAAGGCGGATGGAAAGCCACTGGGACCTGGGGCTTCGGCAGCGGCAACCGGCACTCGGCGTGGCTGGGCGGGCATTGCCAGGTGACCGATGCGGCGGGCGTGCCGCTCAAGCATCCGGACGGGCGCCCCGTCGAACGCACCATGCTGTTCCCGAGATCCGCCGCCGCCATCCGCGACGACCAGTGGAACGTGATCGGGCTGCGCGGCACGGGCAGCGACACCTACTCGGTGACCGATCTGTTCGTCCCGGCGGCGCATGGCATCGTGCCCCGCGCGACCGGGCGCGACCAGCAGCTGCCCGCGGACGCGCCGGCGGTGAGCGAGCCCGAGCGGCGCGAACAAGGCACGCTGTACCGCTTCACCGCGACCAACGTCTACCAGTGCGGCTTCGCCGCCGTCGGCCTCGGCCTCGCGCGCGCCACGCTGGACGCGTTCATCGAGCTGGCGAAGAAAAAATCGCCGTCGGGCGCGAGCTCGCCGCTGCGCGACGACCACCGCATCCAGTCGCGCATCGCGCTGGCGGAGGCGCGCTTCGGTTCCGCCCACGCCTGGCTGCTGCAGATCCTGCGCGACGCCTGGGCCGAATGCGCGGCCACAGGCCAGGTCGGCTTCGAATGGCGCATCAAAATGCGCCTCGCCTCAACCTATGCGATCCGCGAGGCGCGCGAAGTCGTCGAGATGGCCTACGCCGACGCCGGCACCACGGCGATTTTCGAGAGCCAGCCCTTCGAGCGGCGGCTGCGCGACATGCACGCGGTGTCGCAGCAGATCCAGGCGACCGAGGCGCACTTCCAGACGGTGGGGCAGCATTACCTGGGGATGAAGCCGCACACGCGCTTCATTTGAGTTCGACGCCTTGCGTCGCCCTGCTATTCGGCTTTGATATTTCCTTCGCGCACGACTTTGCCCCACTTGGCGGTTTCCGCCTTCACGTAGACCGCAAACTGCTGCGGCGAGCCGCCGACCGGCTCGAACGCCAGCGCATCCAGCCGCTCGCGCATGTCGGCGCCCTGCAGGGACTTGTTGATGGCGTCGTTGAGCTTCTGCACGATCGCCGGACTGGTGCCGGCGGGCAGGAAGACGCCGATCCAGGTGTCGTCGTTGAATCCGGGGAAACCGGCTTCCGCGAGCGTCGGCACGTCGGGCAGCGCCGCGACGCGCGCCGCGCTCGACACCGCCAGCGCGCGCAGGCGGCCGGATTTCACGTAGGGCAGCGGCGTGGAAATCGCGCCCGCACCCACCGGCGGTTCGCCGCCGACCACCGCGGCGGCCGAGGGACCCGCGCCGCGGAAGTGGATCGCCGGCATGTCCAGCTTCGAGATCAGGTTGAACAGGTTTTCCGCGGTCAGGTGCGGCGTGGTGCCGCTGCCGGGCGAAGCGAAGGCGAGCTTGCTGGTTTTCGCCAGCGCGATCAATTCGGCGACGGTCTTCACCGGCAGCCCCGGGTGAACGAAGATCAGGTTGGCCTGCCTGGCCACCGCGGCGACCGGAATGAAATCGCGCTCGGCGTCGTAGCCCGAATTCGGCGACAGGGTGACGTTGACCGCGAAAGCGGAGGTGGTGACCAGCGCCGTGTAGCCGTCGGCCGGCGATTTCGCCACCGCCAGCGCGCCGATGTTGCCGCCGGCGCCGGCGCGGCTCTCGACGAGCACCGGCTGGCCGAGGATGTCCGAGACCTTCTGCCCGGCCAGCCGCGCGATGATGTCCGCCGGCCCGCCGGGCGCGAACGGAATGATGAAATGGACGGGCTTGTTCGGCCAGGTCTGCGCCGAAGCCGCCTGCGCGAAGAATAGCGCCGCGCAACAGGCGAGGATGCGCAGCGCCACGCCGCTACTTCTTGTAGGGCGCGTAGCCGTAGTAGACGAATTCGACGAACGCGTCGCCGCTGCGCGGTTTACCCCAGAGCTCGTCAAAATCCTTGGTCGGCTTCGCCGCGCGCACTTCCTCCAGCGTCTTGCCCTGCTTGACCAGCGCTTCCACGCGCGCGCCGACGGTGGCGATCATGTTGCGGTAGGCGATCACGTCCTTCTTGCCCGAGAGCTTGCCGTGGCCCGGAATCACCTTGGTGTTGTCGTCCAGCGTCGGAATCAGGTCGTCCATCGCCTTGACGATGCCCTGCACCGAGCCGCCGTTGATGGTGTCGATGTACGGATAGCGGTAGCCGGCGAACACGTCGCCGGTGTGGACCACGTTGGCGTTCTTGAAGCGCACGAAGGAATCGCCGTCGGTGTGCGCCGGCGCGACGTGGTAGGCGATCATGGTGTCGCCGTTGATGTGGTAGGTCACCGTGTTGTCGAAGGTGATCACCGGCAATCCGACCTTCTGCAGCGCCGGGGATTTGCAAAATGCTGGGCGCTACATAACCGTCGAAGGTT
>CAZPNH010000154.1:0-5495 GCA_964587635.1 uncultured Bordetella sp. | reverse complement strand
TCGCCCGCGTGCAGCACGCGATTCGCCTGCAGGCGGCTGATGGTGCTGCGCAGCCGGTTGTTCATGATGCTCATGAGCATCAGCGCGAATTCGGGCTTCTTCTGCAGCGCCTGCTGGAACTGCTTCTCGTCCAGGCCGATGACGGTGCAGGCGCCCTTCGCCATCGCGGTCGCGGTGCGCGGCGCCTGCGCGATCACCGCCATCTCGCCGAAGGTTTCGCCCGGCCGCACCGTGCCGATGAGCTTGCCCTGCGCGCGCATTTCCACTTCGCCGAGCAGCAGCACGTACATGCGGTCGCGCTTGCCCAGCAGCCCGCCGCCCTTGTCGTCTTCCTTGAACAGGATCGCGCCCGCCTCGAAGCTCTCGGGCTTGCCGGCGGACTTGAAGAATTCCATCGCCATGGCCGCGTTGTAGATCGGCGGGGGCGGGGGCGCCGCCGGCTGGGCCGGGGGCTTGATGGGCGCAGTATTCGAGAAGTCGAGATCGCTCATTGCGCTTCCTTCGGACGGATTACCACGCGATTTTACGCGTCCTGCCTGCGAAATGCCGGCGCCGGCAGGCGCTCGATCATCACATTGACGCAGGCCGCGCGGCCGGCGGCGCCGGCGCGCCCCAGCGCCGCCGCCAGCTCCCCGGGGCGCTCGACATGCTCGCCGTGGGCCCCGAAGCCGGCCGCCACCTGGTCGTAGCGTGCCGGCAGCAGCTCCAGGCCGTGCGCGCGGGCGGCGCCGTAGCTGCGCAGCTGGATCTGGTACTCGGCATTCCAGCAGCTGTCGTTTCCGACCACCGCGACGTAAGCCAGTTCACTGCGCACCGCGGTGTCGATTTCCGAGCTGTGGAAACCGAAGGTGCCGTCGCCCAGCATCGCCACCACCTTCGACCCGGGCAGGGCGAGTTTCGCCGCGGCGGCGAAGGGCAGCGCCGCGCCGATGGAGCCCGCGACGCCGTTGATCACCCGGTGCGGCGCCGTCACGGTGGCCTGCGCCCATTGTCCGAATTCGCCGCCATCGGCGACCAGCACGGCCTCAGGGGCATCGAGCAGTTTCTGCACCTCGCGCCCTACCTCCACTGGATGCAGCGGGCCTTCGGATTTCGAAGCGAGGTTTTTCCAGCTCGCGGGTCGAAAAGCCAGCGCCGCCTGCACTTCGTTCGGCCATCCGCTCTTCGGCCAGGGCTTGGCGATTTCCGGCGCCACCCAGGCATCCATTTCCATCACGCGGCAGCCCTTGCCGAACGCGGCGCCGAATTTCAGCGTGAAATCCTTGCGCTTGCCCGCCAGCACGGCGACATCCGCCGTCGCAAGCACCTCCGCGAGCAGGCCCTGGCTTGGATCGTTCACGCCGCGCGGGCTTTCCATCACGATCGCGGGCACCCCCGTCGCTGCCTCGAATTGCCGGAGCGCGGCGCGGCCGCGCGCGTTGCCGAGCGCCGGGCCCGCGATCAATACCGGCTTCTTTGCCTTCCGCAGCGCCTCGAGGACTTCTTCGTTCATGCCGGAGAAAGCCGCTTGCGGGAAAAAATCTTCCCGCGCGGGCAGCGCCGCATCCACCTGCGCTTCCAGCAGGTCGGAAGGCAGCGACAGATGCACCGGGCCCGGCCGCCCGGCTTTCGCCATGCGCATGGCGCGGGCGAGATCCTCGCCCAGCGCCTGCGCCGACCGCACGGTCCAGGCGGCCTTGCAGGCGGGCGCCGCCATTTCCGCCTGCGCCATTTCCTGGAAGGCGCCCTTGCCGAGCTCGTTCAGAGGCGCGTGGCCCGACAGCAGCACGACCGGGGATTCCGCGGCGAGCGCGGTGTAGAGCGCCGATACGGCGTTGGCGTGGCCCGGGCCGCCCGTCACCAGCGCGACGCCGGCCTCGCCGGTGAGGCGGCCCCAGGCGTCGGCCATGTGGACCGCGGCAGCCTCATGCCGCACGTGCAGCAGGGGCAGCTTTGCGTCCAGCGCCGCATCGAACAGCGGCATGACGTGGTTGCCCGAAAGCGCGAACACATAACGCGTTCCCGCGCGCGCCAGGCCGCGCGCAATGATGTCTGCACCGCGCAGTTTCACGCTACTGACGAATTCCGAGCATCGTGATCAGCTTCTCGTACAAATCGAACTGCTCGTGCACGTATTTCTCGGTATCGGCGGCCGAGCGTATCGCCGGAATGCCGCCGATCTTGGCGATGCCGGCCAGCCACTCGGGATCCCTGGCCACGCTGGCGAGCGCCGCGGCCCAGCGGTCCGTCACCTCTTTCGGCAAGCCGGGCGGACCCATGAGCGCCGTCCAGCCGACGATTCTCTCCATGTCGGGCACGCCCGCCTCGCGCGCCGTCGGCACCTCCGGCGCTTCGGCCAGGCGCTCGGGCGTCGTCACGAACAGGCCGCGCAGGGCGCCGGCGCGGATCTGCGACACCAGGGTGGTGGCGTTGTTGCAGGCGAACTGCACCTGTCCGCCCAGCACGGCGGTGGTCACTTCGCCGCCGCCCTTGTAATGGATGCCCACCGCCGCATCGGACTTGAAGCCCGCGAGCGACATCATGTACTGCGAAGCCATGTTCTGGCTGGTGCCCGGGCCGGCGGTGGAAAAATTCAGCTTGCCCGGATCCCTGCGGATCGCCGCGTAGAGATCCTGCACGGTTTTCACCGGCGAATCCGCTTTGACGGCGCAGATGTACGGGTTCAGTTCGAGCAGCGACAGCATCGTGAACTCGTTCCATTTGTAGGGCGACTTGGACTCGAGCGCCGGAAAAATTGCGTGCGTGGCGATGCGCGCGACCAGCAGCGTGTAACCGTCGGGCGGCGCGGTGCGCACGGCCATGGTGCCGATGGAACCCGAAGCCCCGACGCGGTTGAGCGGCACGAAGGTGGCGTTGCCGAGGTATTTGGCGGCGTGCTGCGCGAGCAGGCGGCCCGACAGGTCCGAGTCTCCGCCCGCAGCGAACGGGATCACCAGCGTGACCGGCTTGGAAGGATATTGCGCCTGCGCCGTGGCCACGCCCAGCGAAATGAACAACGCGAGCCATGGTTTCATTCGCCTCCTCCCGGTATTCTTTGGCAGATGAACAAGCCTAGCATGGCCCCGCAGGAGAACTTCGGCCCCGTCTCAGGCCCCGCGGTCTGGTACGGCCGCGACCTGCAGCCGCGCAAGGACTGGATACGCCATTTCAGCGCCGCCGAAATTGCCGAACTGGATGCCGCGGTACATGCGTTCAAGGCAAGCCGCACGCCGCTCACGGAAATATCGCCCGCCAGCTTCCCGCTGCCCGCGCTGGGCGCCGTGCTCGCATCGATACTCGATGAACTGCAGGAAGGCCGCGGTTTCGCCATGCTGCGCGGCTTTCCGGTCGAGCGCTACTCGCGCGAGGAGCAGGCGATGGCCTACATGGGGATCGGCTCCTACCTCGGCGCGGCGCGCTCTCAGAACGCCAAGGGACACCTGCTCGGGCACGTCAAGGACCTGGGGCTGGACATCAACGACCCGAAGGTGCGCTACTACCAGACCCGCCGCCGGCTCGAATACCACACCGACTCGGTGGACGTGGTGGGGCTCCTCTGCCTGAAGACGGCGAAAGCCGGCGGCGAGAGCTTCATCGCCAGTTCGATGACGCTCTACAACGAAGTGCTGGCGCGGCGGCCGCAACTGCTGCCGGCGCTGTTCGAGCCCTTCCCCACCGACCGCCGCGGCGAAGTGCCCGAGGGCATGCAGCCCTGGTTCGACATGCCGATATTCCATCGGCACGCGGGGCGCCTCTCGTGCATTTACGTGCGGCAGTACATCGAATCGGCGCAGAAGCACTTCCCGCAGGCGCGGCGCCTGCGGCGCGAGCAAATCGAAGCCATGGACCTGCTGGACGAACTGGTGAACGACCCGCGGATCCACCTGTCGATGGCGTTCCTGCCCGGCGACATGCAGTTCCTGCACAACCACCAGATCCTGCATTCGAGGAACGACTTCGAGAACTGGCCGGAGCCCGAGCGCCACCGGCACCTGCTGCGCCTGTGGCTCGCGCCCGCGACGGCACGGCCGCTGCCGGAAATTTTCGCGCCGCGCTACGGCAGCGTCACGCCCGGCAGGCGCGGCGGTATCGTGGTCACGGGGACGACGCCGAGAGTGCCGCTCGAGGCAGAGTAGAAGGTTCCGGCGGCATCAGCGCGAGAATCGCCTTGCGCACAGAGTCCTGTGTCCAGTCGATCCCGCCCAGCACCGTGTAGCGGATCCTGCCGTCGGGACCGACGAGGAAACTCACCGGCAGCAGGCGCGCCTGCCAGGCTTTCGCCGTCGCGCTGTCGCGATCCATGAGCACCGGAAATTCAAGCGGGACTTGTTCGACGAAGCGCCGGATGCGCGACTCGGATTCGGCGAGATTCACCGCCAGCACCTCGAAGGGCCGCCCGGCGAGCGAGGCGCGCAGCCGACTCAGCGACGGCATCTCCTCGCGGCAGGGCTCGCACCACGTGGCCCAGAAATTCACCAGTACCACCTTGCCGCGATACTCGTCCAGGCGGTAGGCGCGCCCTTCCACGTCGGCCAGCGCCAGGGGCGGCGTCGCGCCGCCGCTCCAGGGTTTCAATTGCTGTGCCGCTGCAACGCTCGCACAGCACAGCAGCATCGCCGTCAGAAAAATTCGCACGGCCTAGTATCCGCCAAAAAAAACCCCGCCGAAGCGGGGCTTGGACGACAGCGAAGAAAACTTACTTCGCCATTTCCTTCTTCGCAGCCTTGGCCTTCTTGGCTTTCGGCTTGGCGGCCTTGGCTTTTTTCTCCGGCTTCGCCATTTCGGCTTTCGCCGGGGCGGCAGCGGGAGCAGCGGTCGGGGCCGCGGTCTGCGCCTGGACCGACACGGCAAACGCAGCGGCAACCAGCGCAACGATCAGTTTTTGCATCGACATTTCTATTTCTCCTGGTCTATAGACATGGTTCGAAACTGAACCGGAGCGAATAACGCGCTGCCTGACGGGCGGTTGACAATACCTAGTCAAGATCCGCAGCATCGCCTAATAAAGCTTTACGAAACCGATACTTAAGAATCCCCCCGTCGCGCGGCGGCAGCACCAGCGGCAGCTTTTCGGCGACGACTTTGATCTGCGCGAACAGGGGTCCGGGGGACGCATGGATCGCCGCCCGTAGCGCTGTCAGATCGGCGCGGTCCCGGACCTGCTTGGCGATCGGGAAACCGCAGGCGAGGGCCACTTTCGCGAGATCCGCCCCGGACGCGGTATGCGTCGCCTGCATGCCGGTCTCGCCGTAGCGCTCGTTGTCGATCACCACCACCGCCAGGTTGGGCGGCTGCTGCACGCCGATCGTCGCCAGCGAACCCAGTCCCATCAGCATCTCGCCGTCGCCGGTGATCACCAGCACCCGGCGGTCCGGCTGCGCGAGCGCCAGTCCCAGGCCGATCATCGCGGCATTGCCCATCGCCCCCCAGAGCGGGAAGTTGAGCGGCGTGTCGCCCGCCGCCGTGATGTCCCAGGCCGTGGAACCCAGTCCTGCCACGACCAGCAGGCCTGCGCG